>CANJOG010000303.1 GCA_947475475.1 Acetobacteraceae bacterium | reverse complement strand
CACGCGGAAAGTCACACAAACTCGCCCTCGTCGCCTGCGCCCGAAAGCTCATTATATTCGCCAATACCGTCGTCCAGAGGAACCAGCCTTGGCATGCACAGACCAGCGCCGCTTAATGGTTGCGCTACGCCATCACCGGCGCACTCACACACCCGCCTCAATACTCATCCTCATCCCGAGTCCGCCGCGTCAGCACCTCGCGCTTGCCCACGTGATTCGCCGGGCCAACAATCCCTTCCTTCTCCATCTGCTCGATCAACTTCGCAGCGCGGTTATAGCCAATTCCCAGATGCCGCTGGATGAAGCTGGTGCTCGCCTTGCCCTCGCGGGAGACCAGCGCCACTGCCTGGTCGAACAGACCCTTCTCGCCCTCGCTCGCCCCGGCAATGCCCGACATGGTGAGGCCGGCCTCCTCGCCACCTTCGGGGAGTTCGGTGACTTCCTCGACATAGGAGGGCTCGCCCTGGGTGCGGAGATAGGCGACCACTTCCTCGACTTCGTTATCCGTCACGAAAGGCCCGTGCACGCGGGTGATGCGGCCGCCGCCGGCCATCCACAGCAGGTCACCCTGGCCGAGCAATTGTTCGGCGCCCTGCTCGCCGAGAATCGTGCGGCTGTCGAATTTGGAAATCACCTGGAAGGAAATGCGGGTCGGGAAATTCGCCTTGATGGTGCCGGTGATCACGTCCACCGACGGGCGCTGGGTTGCCATCACCACATGGATACCGGCGGCGCGCGCCATCTGGGCCAGGCGCTGCACGGTGATTTCGATTTCCTTGCCGGCCACCATCATCAGATCGGCCATCTCGTCGATGATCAGGACGATGAACGGCATCTTCTCGAGCGCCAGCGGCTGGTCCTCGAAGATCGGCTTGCCGGTCTCGGCATCAAAGCCGGTCTGCACGCGCCGCGTCACCACTTCGCCGCGGGCCTGGGCATCGGCAACGCGCTCGTTATAGCCACCGATATTGCGCACGCCGAGCTGGCTCATATTGCGGTAGCGGCGCTCCATCTCCCGCGTCGTCCATTTCAGCGCCGTCACCGCTTTTGCCGGCTCGGTCACGACCGGGGCAAGCAGATGCGGAATGCCGTCATAGACGGAGAGTTCAAGCATCTTCGGATCGATCAGGATCAGCCGGCAATCCTCCGGCGGCAGGCGGTAGAGCAGGCTGAGGATCATCGCATTGATGCCGACCGACTTGCCCGAGCCGGTGGTGCCAGCGACGAGCAGATGCGGCATGCGCGCCAGATCGGCATAGACCGGCTCGCCACCGATATCTTTGCCGAGCGCGATCATCAGCTTGCCCTGGCTGTGCTCCCATTCCCGGCTGGTGAACATCTCAGAGAGAAACACCGTCTCACGCCGCGCATTCGGCACCTCGATGCCGATCACATTGCGCCCAGGCACGGTGGCGATACGCACCGCCGTCACGGACAGGCTGCGCGCCACGTCATCGGCCAGACCGATCACCCGCGCACTGCGGATGCCGGGGGCGGGTTCGAGTTCATACAATGTCACCACAGGGCCGGGCCGCTGGTCGCGGATCACGCCCTGGACGCCATAATCGTCCAGCACTGTCTCCAGCAGCCGCGCATTGCTCTCCATCGCCTCCTGGCTCGGCCCGGAGGACGCCCGCGTCGGCGCCGGCTTGAGCAGCGAGAGCGGCGGGAAGCGCCAGCCGGGCTGGGTCTTGCCGAGCGGTAGGCTTTCCTGGCGGCGGGCGGTGTTCTTGGTCTTGGCGGGGGCGCGGGCGGCGCGGCCGGTATCGATGGGCGAGCGGGCCAGCAGCGCCGGCACGTAGGAGTCCGCCGAATCATCATCATCGCGGTCCACCAGCTCATCGAGCGGCGGCAATCCCGCTTTGGTGGGCAAAGGCGGGGCGTCGTCATAGGCACGGTCCCGGCGCAAGTTACGCGGGGCGGCTTCCTCGCGCTGCGGGCCGTTGAGCAGGCGCATGAACAATCCGCCCACCCGGCTGGCAATACCGGCGGCCGGGGCGGCGAAAGTGGCGGCGCGGCGGCCGCCTTCGAGGGAGACGCGGGCAGCCCCGCCAGCCCGGCGTCCGGCAGCGCGCCATTCGCTGAGCGTCAGGCCAAGGGCAGCCAGGGTCAGAGTGACGGCGAGCGCGGCGCTTACCAGCCCGGCCAGGATGCCGCCAATCGTGCCGAAAATGGACTGGCCGAAGCTCAACACCCCATCGGCGATCATCAGCCCGGCCGCACCACCCAGCCAGCTGCCGCCGAGCCAGGTTTGCGGCCCCAGCGGCAGCCCGCCGAGCAGCCCGGCCAGGGAAGGTGTCGCCAGCAGCAGCGCCGGGACGCGGAACCAGGCCCGGAGTGGCGCATGGTTGCCCACCCGCCAGGCCCAGGCCAACAAAGCGAGACCCGGCAAAGCGGCTGCCAGACCAAAGAATTGCAGCAACAGATCGGCCGCCATCGCCCCGCCATGCCCGGCCAGATTGCTCGGCGCGCGGGTGGTGGCGGTGTTGAGCGAGGGATCGAGCGGATTATAGGTCGCCAGCGCCACCAGCAGGCCGAGCCCGACCAGAGCGAGGATAATCGCCAGGATGGCGTCCTTGCTACGGGCGAACATCTCCCGGATGGCGGGGGAAATCAGCCGCGGTCCACCGCCCGGACGTGGTGCCGCCCCCCGGCTGGCGGTGGCGCGGGCGGAACTTCTTGACTGGGCAGGACGATCCTGGGCGGCCCGATCCTGGGCAGGACGTGCCTGAGCTGCGCTGGCCATCTCTGCTGACGCTCCCGAATTGCGACCTGAATTGCGAAACGACTCACAGTATAGCGCACAAACCGCTGGCAAATAACAGTCTCGCGTGGAAAGCGGGGCTCGGCGGCCTGCCCCGGTTTCGCGCAGAAGCAAACCGCATTAGGTTGCCGCCCCATGCGATACGTTTCCACACGCGGGCAAGCGCCCGCACGCGATTTCACCGGTGTTCTCCTGGCGGGCCTCGCCGAGGATGGCGGGCTGTTCATGCCCGAGTCCTGGCCGAGCTTCTCGCACGCCGATCTGCGCGCCTTGCGCGGCCTGCCCTATGCGGAGCTGTCGGCGCGGGTGATCCATCCCTTCGTCGGCACCGCCATTCCGTTCGAGACGCTGCGCCGCCTCTGCCGGGATGCCTATGCCGGGTTCGGCCACCTCGCCACCGTGCCGCTGGTGCAGCTGGACACCAATCTGTTCGTCGAGGAACTGTTCCACGGCCCGACGCTCGCTTTCAAGGACATGGCGATGCAGCTGCTCGGGCAGTTGTTCGACCATGTGCTGGGCGAGAGCGGCCAGCGCGTGACGATCGTTGGCGCGACGTCCGGCGATACCGGCTCGGCGGCGATCGAGGCCTGCAAAGATCGGGCGAATATCGATATTTCCATCCTGCATCCGCTTGGCCGCACCTCCGAAGTGCAGCGCCGGCAGATGACGACGGTGCTGGCGCCGAATGTGCAGAACATCGCCGTCGAGGGCACGTTCGATGATTGCCAGGACATGGTGAAGGCCATGTTCGCCGACGCCCCGTTCCGCCGCGAGGTGCATCTCTCGGCGGTGAATTCGATCAACTGGGCGCGTGTGGCGGCGCAAATTCCCTATTACGTCGCGGGCGCCCTGGCGCTCGGCGCGCCGGACCGCGACGTGGCATTTGCCGTGCCGACCGGCAATTTCGGCAATGTCTTCGCCGCCTGGGGTGCACGCCGCATGGGATTGCCGGTGGCGCGGCTGGTGGTCGCAGCCAATCGCAATGACATCCTGGCCCGCTTCCTGGCCGGCAATGACATGACGATGCGCCATGTCGAGCCGAGCCTGTCGCCGTCGATGGATAT
>CANJOG010000302.1 GCA_947475475.1 Acetobacteraceae bacterium | reverse complement strand
TGGGCCGCCCGCGCGCACCGCCTGGGCGAAGGCAAATCCGTCCATGCCGGGCATTTCGATATCAGAGACGATGGCGTCGAATTGTTCACCGGCATCGCGCGCCCGCAGCGCCGATGTCGCATCCGGCAAGGCGGTGACAGTAAATCCGGCGGCTGACAGGGCCGGGACGATGATCTGCTGGAAGAACTGGCTATCCTCGACCACCAGCAGCCGCTTGCCGAGCGTCGCGGTCCGGCCGCCGTTAGCCCAACTGCGGGAGGCTTCGGCCAGCCAGTAGCTGGCATCGATCACCTCGGTTGCACGGCCACCCAGCACGGCGCTGCCGAGCACGCCGGAGCGCGCGGCGGAGAGCTCGATACTGAGGCGGTCTTCAACAACGTCGAGAATTTCATCGACCATCAGTCCGACAAGGCGATCCTTCTCGCCGAACACCAGCACAGGCTGCGTCGCCCCGGTGCCAATTTCTCCGCTCAGCGGAATCAGCGGCATCAGCCTGCCACGATACTGGGTCATCGGATTGCCTGACGAGAACTCGATCTTCTCGCGCGGCAGATCCTCAAGCCGGGCAATCAGCCCGAGCGGCACCGCCTTTAATTCGGCCCCGCCGGCGCGGAACACCAACATGGCGGTGCGCGAGGCGGCGGCAAAGGACTCATGACGCTCGGCGGTCTGCGTGCTCCGCTCGCCCTCCGCGCCAAAGCCGGTGGCGCGCGCGATTCCGTTCGGATCGAGGATCATGATCACCGAGCCATCGCCAAGGATGGTATTGCCGCCGAACATGGTGACATGACGCAGGATCGGGGCCACCGGCTTGACCACGATTTCCTCGGTGTCAAAGACCTGATCAACAATAATGCCAAGCAGATTGGGCCCCACCTGGGCGATCACGATGGTGCGGTCATCCTGGGCTGCATGATTGCCGCCAAGTTGCAGCAGGTCCGACAGATCGATCAGCGGCAGCAGCCGGTCGCGCAGGCGCAGCACCGGCGTGTCGTTGATGCGCTCGATACTGGTCTCCGTGCCCGAGCCGGTGCACACCAGTTCGATGACGCTGATTTGCGGAATGGCGAAACGCTCGCCCGAAGCCTGCACGATCAGTGCGGAGACAATCGCCAAAGTCAGCGGAATCTTGATCGTGAAATGCGTGCCGCGCCCCTGCTGGCTGCGCAATTCGATACTACCGCCGATGCGCTCGATATTGGTCTTTACCACATCCATGCCGACGCCACGGCCGGACACGGCGGTAACTGCGGCGGCGGTGGAAAAGCCCGGCCGGAAGATGAAGCGTTGGATATCGGCATCGCCCATCGCGGCCAGCTCAGCCTCGGTGGCGAGACCGCGCGCGAGCACCTTGGCGCGAATTTTATCCACCGGCAGGCCGCGCCCGTCATCGCCAACCTCGATGACGATATGGCCGCCTTCATGCAGCGCCTTGAGCGTGATCGTCCCGGTCTCGGACTTGCCGCCGGCGCGCCGGTCCTGCGGACCTTCGAGCCCGTGATCGGCAGAGTTGCGGACCATATGGGTCAGCGGGTCCTTGATCAGTTCCAGCACCTGCCGGTCCAGCTCGGTCTCGGCGCCATGCATGGCGAGATCGATCTTCTTGCCAAGGTCGTGGCTGAGATCACGCACCAGACGTGGCAGCTTGTTCCAGGCATTGCCGATCGGCTGCATGCGCGTCTTCATCACGCCTTCCTGCAGATCGGTGGTGATCTGCGACAGGCGCTGCAACGGCACGGCGAAGGCGCTGTCCTCGCGGGTGCGGGCAATCTGCAGGAGCTGGTTACGCGCCAGCACCAACTCGCCCACCAGTGTCATCAGGTCTTCCAGCACATCGACGGAGACGCGGATGGTCTGCGTGCCGGCCTGGATTTCGGCGGCGACGAACTCGGTAGGCGCGGGTTCGACCGATGGCGTGGCCGTTGGCAAGGGAGCCACCAGTGCAACCCGCGCGGAATCGGGTAGAGCGGCGGCGGGCGCAGGCGGCGCGGCAGGCGCGGCTTTCGGTGCTTCTCCATTGGCCAGCGCGTTCAGCTCGGCAATGATCGCGGCGTCATCACCCGGCTGTTCGGCACCGGTCGCGGCGATGCCGCCGATAATCTCCTTGATCCGGTCCGCGGCGCGCAGCACCAGGGTGATCGTCCCTGGCGAGGCGAAGACCAGCCGGTCCCGCATCTTGCCGAGCACATTCTCGCCAGCATGCGCCACCGCCTCCAGCCGCGACAGGCCGAGAAAGCCGCATGTGCCCTTGATCGTGTGCACATGGCGGAAGATTTCCGACAATGTCGCCTGGTCGTCCGGACTGCGCTCCAGCGCTACCAGGGCGACATCAAGCGCCGCCAGAATCTCGTTTGCTTCAGTCAGGAAATCTGTGAGCAGCTCGTCCATGGTGCCTCCGCCAGTCCCGTGCTGGCGTCATGGTGAGGCGTGAGGGCGAAGAATTCGTAAACGTCGCGCAGCATTCCACTGCGCGCCACGTGTTCAGCCCCAGGAGGCCACCAGCGGGGGTGCCGACTCGGCGGTGCCGGAAAAGCTCAGCGACAGGCGGACCGCGCAGGACTTGGCAGCTAAAGCGAGCAGGACCAAGGAAATGCCGCGCGGCGTGGGTGAGGGCAGTGCCGCATCGGCGAGCGCCTCCATCACGCCCTCCGGCCAGGCCGCCTTGGGCCCGACCGGCTGCACAATCAACGACTCGCAAGCCTGCCCCGCCAGAACCAGCTCGCCGCCGCGCGGCAGAGCCTCGACTCCCAGCAGAAGCAGTCCGAGCGCCAGGCGTGCCCCGTCACTATCCAGCGCACCCTGCAATCCGGCCGTTTCGATCCTGATCCGCCGAGGTGTCGCCACCGGCGCCACCAGGGCGGAAATATCGGCGGCGGTCATGGCACCGGTCCCGCCGCCCCAGGCTGCACGATACAGCCTCAGACGGTCCTTCATCTGTGCCGAGGCTTCATTGGCAAGCTCCAGAGCGGCGTCATCCTCCGAGACGGCCTCCCCGACCTCGGCGGCGATCTCAAGCGCGCCAGCGAGTGTGCCAAGCGGCCCGCTCAGGTCATGACACAGCCGCGCGCAGAGCGCCTCGGCCAGATCCAGCGCGAAATTATCCGACAAGCCGTTGCCTATGCCCATGCCCATGCAGTTGCATCCCCTTACGGTGAACTGGCCTGAGCCAGAGCGCCATTTTCCGCCGTTTTGGCAAAGTATTGGTGAACGACGCCGCACCGTGTTCTAGACCCTGCCTAGCGTGCCTGTCCGGCTTGTTGGACCCGGCATGCTTGAATAAGCCAGACAAAGACAACATTGTGTATCCAAGGCCGCCATTGGCCAGGAGGGACGTGCCGGACATGATTGACCCGTTCGGTCGCACGGTCACCTATCTGCGGGTTTCGGTCACCGACCGATGCGACTTGCGCTGCGGCTATTGCATGTCCGAGGACATGACCTTTTTGCCAAAGGCGGAGCTGCTCTCGCTTGAGGAAATGGAGCGTCTCTGCGCCGCTTTTGTCCGCCTCGGCGTGCGCAAGCTGCGTATCACCGGTGGCGAGCCACTGGTGCGACGCGATGTCATGACCCTGTTCCGCGGCCTTGGTTCCATGCTCGGCGAGGGGCTGGATGAGCTGACGCTCACCACCAATGGCACCCAGCTCGCCAAGCACGCCGATGCGCTGCACCGGGCTGGGGTGCGGCGGATCAATGTCAGCCTCGATACACTCGATCCGGCGCTGTTCACCAAGGTGACGCGTTGGGGAAAGATCGAAAAGACGCTGGAAGGGCTCCAGGCCGCAAAGGCGGCGGGGCTCGCCATCAAGATCAACGCGGTGGCGCTGCGCGGTGTCA
>CANJOG010000301.1 GCA_947475475.1 Acetobacteraceae bacterium | reverse complement strand
TGGCACGGGATGACGATGCCGTGGCGCATGAGCTGGTCGGCATTGGGATAGCCGTCCGGATCGGCGCGGTGGGCGACGTTGCGCATCATTGGCTGGCGCAACACGTTTCCGGTGAAGATCACGCGCGTCCAGATACCGGCATCTTCGAGATGGCGCTGGAATTCCGGCCGGCTGAGACCGAGTTCGGGGCGAAGCTGGATCGGATAGCAGATCCAGGTGGTCTCGGCGCCGTCCAGCACGCGCGGGCGGATGATGGCGTGTTCGTAGCGGGCGAAGAATTCCTGGTGGCGGGCGAAGCGTGACTGGCGCAGCGCGAAGAAGTCGTCGAGCTTGTCGAGCTGCACATGGCCGAAGGCGGCGCCGGCCTCGCTCGGGATGAATCCGTAGCCGAGCTCGTCAAAGATGAAGAAGCTATCGTAGGGAATGTCGTCGATCGATTCGCCGAAGCGTTTCTCGGCATCGTTCTGCCGGGTGCCGTGCAGGAATTTATCCGATGAGCGGCCCCAGGAGCGCATCACCAGGCCGCGATCCCATTGCTTGGGGTCATTGGTGGCGACCAGCCCGCCAGTGCCGAGGCAGGTGATGATGTGGAAGATCGAGAAGCTGGTACAGGAAAGATCGGCCCGCGTGCCGGGCGGGCTGCCGCGCAGGCGTGAGCCCAACGTGTCGCAGGAATCCTCGATCAGTTTCAGGCCGTGCTTGTCGGCCAGCGCCCGCAGCGCATCCCAGTCAGGGATATTGCCGAGCAGGTTGGGCACCAGCATGGCGCTTGTGTTGGGCGTGATCATCCGCTCGATGCGGGCGAGATCGATCTGGTAGCTGTCCAGCTCGACATCGACAAAGGCGGGCACGCAGCCGGCATGAATGATGGAGGAGACATCGGTGGAAAACGTCACCACCGGGGTGATGACCTCTGAGCCCGGCGGCAGGTCGAGCAGGCGCAAGGCCACCAGCAGGGCGGATGAGCCCGAATTGACCATGATGCCGTGGCGCTTGCCGAGCACCTCGGCACAGCGCTGCTCGAAACCGCGCACCTGCGCGCCGACGGCAAGCCCGGTGCGCATCACATTGGTGACCGCCGCGATCTCGCGCTCATCGAGCATGGCGCCGCCATAGCGGACTTCGCGTGGTGCCCTGGTTGTCATGTTCCCTCCGTGATCTTGTTGCTCCGAGGGTGACCCGGATAGAGCATGATCGCCGAAGGTGGAATCACCGGAGGCGTGAATCATGCGATCAAACAAAGACTACTAGAGCATGATTGGCTCAGGCTGAGCCAATCATGCTCTAGGGCCACCCTGCAAGAGCGGATCAGACGGAGCTGGGCAGGGCGCCCTCAGCCGCGCGGGCCTTGTTGCGGTCATCGCGGCGCTGCAGGAACTTGATGACCTCGCCCACAATGCCAGCGCGGAAGGCCATGACGCAGATCAGGAAGATCGAGCCCTGGATGATGGTCACCCAGGAGCCGAACTGCGCCAGATAGCTTTCCATCGCCACCAGCACGAAGGCGCCGACCACCGGGCCGAGTAGCGTGCCGAGCCCGCCCACCAGCGTCATCAGCAGCACATCGCCGGAGATGATGAACTCAACATTGGTGAGCGAGGCAAGCTGGAAGACGATCGCTTCGCAGGCGCCGGCGACACCGCAGAGTGTCGCGGAGAGCACGAAGGCGAGCAGCTTGTAGCGGTCCGGCTTGTAGCCGAGCGAGATGGTGCGCGGCTCATTGTCGCGAATGGCCTTGAGCACCTGGCCAAAGGGCGAGTTGATCACGCGCCAGATGATCAGGAAGCAGATCATGAAGACGCCGAGGATGACGAAGTAGATCGTCATGGTGTCGTTCAGGTCGAGCAGGCTGAACATCTTGCCGCGCGGCACTCCCTGGATGCCGTTTTCGCCGCCGGTAAAGGGCGCCTGGACGCAGAAGAAGTAGACCATTTGGGCCAGCGCCAGGGTGATCATGGCGAAATAGATGCCCTGTCGGCGCAGTGAGAGGCGGCCGAACAGCACCCCCATCAGCGCACCGACCACGCCGCCGCCGATGATGCAGAGTTCCGGCGGGAAGCCCCATTCCTTGGCGGCATGGGCGGCGAAATAGGCTGACATGCCGAAGAAGGCGGCATGGCCGAAGGAGAACAGCCCGGCATAGCCCGCAAGCAGGTTATATGCGCAGGCAAAGATGGCAAAGCACAGCGCCTTCATGACGAAGACCGGATAGACCAGATAGGGCAGGGCAATGCCGATGATCAACATCACGACAGGCATGACCCATTTCGGGATCATATTGCCCCGCCAGGCCGGCGCGGCCGAAGACATATGCACGCCGGATTCGGTCTGTTGCTCGTAGGGCCAGAGAATCATGCCCATTGCGGCGAGCGCCAGCATGACAAAGAGCGAGGCCTTTGGCCCGGCCGCATATCCCGCGATCTGAGCGACGATTACCACGGCCAGCGAGATCAGCACCGGCTTGAGCTTGCCGAACATATAGCCGGCGGCCAGGGCGATCAGGACGAAGAAGATCACCTCGTTCGGAATGGCCGGCACGAAATGCTTGAGCAAGGCGACGACAATGCCGGTGCCGACAATGCCAAGCCCGGCCTGGAACAGGCGGCCCTGGCCGACCAGCAGCACCAGTGCCATCACCACGAAGATCACGGTATTGGAGGCTTCCGGGTAGAATACCTTGGTCAGACCCTCGATCAGACCGAGCGAAAAGCCGGCCATGATTGAGCCCAGAATTGAGCCCATGCCCCCGATCACCACGACCGCGAAGACCACAATAATGATGTTGGCGCCCATTTGCGGGGCCACCTGGTAGATCGGCGCGGCCATCACGCCGGCGAGGCCAGCCAGCGCCACGCCGCCGGCATAGGTGAACGAGATCAGCCGCGGCACGTTGATGCCGAGTGCCTGGGTGATGGCGGCGTTTTCCGTCGCCGCGCGCAATTTGGCGCCGAGGGAGGTGCGCTCAATGGTGAACCAGGTGCCAAAGCAGATCACGATGGAGGCGAGAATGACCCAGCCCCGATAATTCGGCAGGAACATGAAGCCCAGATTCTGCCCGCCGGTCAGCGCCTGCGGCGCCGGGTAGGGCATGCCGGAGGAGCCGTAGATCTGGGTGAAGGCCCCCTCGATCATCAAACTCAACCCGAAGGTCAGCAACATGCCGTAGACATGGTCGAGCTTGTATATCTGCTTGAGGAAGGCCCGTTCCATGACAAAGCCGATGGCGCCGACGATCAGCGGCGCCAGGATCAGCGCCCACCAGTAGTTCAGCCCCAGGAAATTCATCAGCAGCCAGGCCGCCATGGCGCCGAGCATGTACTGCGCGCCATGGGTGAAGTTGGCGATATTGAGCAGGCCAAAGATCACCGCGAGCCCGAGGCTCAGCATGGCGTAAAACGAGCCGTTGATCAGACCGATCAACAACTGGCCGAATAGGGCCTGCATGGGAATGCCGAGCAGAGGAATCATTGCTTTTTTTACCAACCCGGGTTCTTGGACGCCGAACCTATCGGTTACCCGCATCGCCCCCCGCACTCAAGGGCAAAAAATCCGCACTTGCCGTGGTTTAGCGATCATTCCGCTGGCGTCGGCCGGCTTGCTTGACCCTGGCAGGGGCGAGTGAAACAAGGATGGCATCAAACCCGCAAGATTTTCTCCTGGGAGGCCCCTTTGGCGCTGGACCACAAGAAACTCCTCGACTGGCAGTTCGGCGATCTGGCCCAGACCCTGACCAGGCGCGACACCATGCTCTATGCGCTGGGCATTGGCCTCGGCGCGGACCCGACCGATCCGGACCAGCTGCGTTTCGTCTATGAGGATACTCTGGAGGCCCTG
>CANJOG010000300.1 GCA_947475475.1 Acetobacteraceae bacterium | reverse complement strand
TCGGCGAAAGCCTCTGCGGCGGCACGGGCATGGCCGTTCCAGTCTTTCGGAAACAGGCGGCGGATCGGGATGGCACCGTCGCGTCCGTGATAGTCATTGTCGAAATCGAGATCGCGCTCGAGCTTGCGAAAATAGGGCAGCACCGCGTCCCAGTTCCAGCCGGCGGCACCGCGGGATTCCCATTCGGCGTAATCGGTCGGCGCGCCGCGATTGGCCATCTGGCCGTTGATGGACGAGCCGCCGCCCATGATGCGCGCCTGCAAATATCCGGGACGCGGCCGTGTATCTCCGCCAGAGGCGGCATTCGGCGGCGCGTTATGCGGCAGCGGCGCGAAGGAGGCTTTCAGGCCGTTCCAGAGATAGGCGGGATTGATATAGGCGCGGGAGGGATAGCTGTCGGCGATATCGGCAGGCAGCGCATCCTCCCGCAAATCGGACCCGGCTTCGATCAGCAGCACGGATTTTGACGCACGCGCGGAGAGTCGGTTGGCCATGACGCAGCCGGCGGAACCGGCCCCGACGACGATGAAATCATACTGCATGCGGGCGTGTTCTTTGCGTCAGACGTTTCGCGCGCATCCTATCCCGCGTGGCAGCGCCGTGAATAGGCGCGCTAATCCGCCTTGCGCAGCACGTCGAGCTTGAGCGGCAGGATCTCGCCGAACCAGACGGCGTGGGCGGTGTGATCGGCGAGATCATCGCCCGTGTCGGGATGCAGCAGGATGGCCAGGCCGTCGCGGTGCAGCATCAGATAGGGCGTCAGCGTGGCGAAGAGGTCCAGTGTGAAGAGCACCTGATACATCGCGTGCGTATGCGGGCCGACCGGCACGTCATGCCAACGGCCGAGGCGGGCGGTCGGGAAATGTTCGGCCAGGCCGGCGCGCAGGCGCTCGGCCAGCGGGCGGGTGTCGGGCGTGAAGTAGATATGGGCGTGATAGGCGGAGATCGGGCGGTACGTCATGGCGCATGCTCGCAAGGTGGGGGTCCGGTCTGCCACGATGGGACGAATTGCGTCGAGGGCTTGTTTGGCTGAGCGTGTTCGTGTTATGTTCTCAATCAGAACGTGACGGGAGATGGCCGGAATGGCGCGCATCGAGAAGGCTGACCACGCGAGCATCGTCCAGATGGTGCAGGTGGAGGGAATCAGGGCATCGGAAGTGGCAGCGAAGTATGGCTGCACGCCGGCCAATATCTACGCCATCATTGCCCGGCAGAAGCGCGCGGATGCGCCGGCTCTGCCGATTGAGGCGCCAGTCGGTATATCGGAGCCGGCGCCGAAGGCGGTTCGTGGCCGCAAGCGTGGCGGCGCGGCGGTGTCCGACATGCGCGCCGATACCGCGCTCGAGGCGATGGCGGTGGTGGATTCCGATCTGTTTGACCCGAACTTGGCAGCCGCCCCGGCGCCCGAGACCGTGCCTGTCCCCGCAGTGGCGGCCGTCGTGCTGTCCGAGCCTTTGGCACCGCAGGTTAAGATGGCACCTCCCCTGCCCCGGCGCAGCGAGGCTGGGCGCAGCGAGTCGGCACGCTCTGAACCGGCACGTGCAGAGCCCTCACGCCGGATGCAGGCCTCGGCGCGGCCGCCGAGCATGAAGGGCGGCTATGGGCTGACCATGCGCTCGCCGGAGGGCGATGAGAACACCGCCCCGTTCCGCTCTCTGGAGGATCTGCTGATGACGGCCAAGCAGTTGCTGCGCACCGCGGCGCGTAGCCCCGAGCCGGTGTGGTTCAGCATCCAGCCGATCGATCTGGCGAATTTCGAAGCCGATTAGTGTTAGGCGGGGCCCTCACGGTGTGAGGGCCATTACCGCGCCATGGGTGTCGTAGAATTCGTGGAAACGGCGGAGTTTGCCATCCTCGCCCCAGACGAAGAGATGCATCCAGGCTGATTGGTACTGCTTGCCGGTGCCTTTGATGCAGCCACTGGTGTGGCCCATGACGGTGCAGCTTGCCGGGCCAGCGAAGAACTCGCGCGGCTCGAAGGACTCGAAGTCGATATTCTCGCCAAGCGCCTGGAAGAAGGAGAGCGCGCCTGCAATGCCATGCCGCATGCCGCCCCAGGGCACGCTCCCGGCTGGCAGGTTGGAGCCCCAGACGATCTCCGGGCTGAGCGAAGCGAGCAGGCCGGGAATATCGCCTTGCGCGAATTTGGCATAGGCGGCGCGGGTCAGTGCTTCGGTGTCCATAATTGTGTCTCCCCCTCGATGTGCGCAGGTCACCCGCCTGCGTGCTTGGCCGATATGGTGACGCGGCGTGATTGCCTTGTCATGATGGCTACGCAATGGGAGGCAAACGGATGCAGGGAATCACGGGAAAAGTTTTTGTCATCACCGGCGGAGCGCAGGGGATCGGGCTCGGAGCAGGTGAGGCCATCGCCCGGGCGGGCGGGATTGTCGCCATTGCCGATATCAATGGCGACGCTGCCCGGGCCGCTGCGGCACAATTGCGCGAGGCCGGGGCGCAGGCCGCCGGGTATCAGTGGGATGTGCGCGAGCACGCCAAGGCGGAGGCGACAATCCGGCGGATCGAAACCGAGCTTGGCCCGGTGCGCGGCCTGGTGGCCAGTGCCGGGGTGGTCAATGCCGGACGGTCCGAGACGCTCGATCCGCTCCGTTGGGGCGATGGGCTGGCGATCAATCTGAGCGGCGTGTTCTTCGCCTGCCAGGCGGCCGGGGCGCGGATGCTGGAGCATGGTGGCGGGTCGATTGTCACTCTGTCCTCAGTGACCGGCTTGCAGGGCCAGCCGGCACGCGCACTCTACTCGTCCACGAAATGGGGCGTGATCGGGATGACCAAGACGCTCGCCGTCGAATGGGGCCATCGCGGAATCCGGGTGAATGCGATCTCGCCGAATGCGGTGGACAGCCCACTGATGCGTGCGAGTTCGGCGGGGGATTTCCTGCAAAGTGTAATTCTGGACCGCACGCCTTTGGCCCGCGCCGCGCGGATCGATGAGGTGGCCTCGGCGATCCTGTTCCTGCTCTCAGATGCGGCGAGCTACATCAATGGCGTGGTGCTGCCGGTCGATGGCGGGCTGACCTCGGGGTATATGACGCATAAGCACGGCGATGAGACTGGGAGCGTGGATGTGCGTAAGGCGGAGGCGAAGGTTTCCTGAACTACGAAAGGGCCATGCTGCCGCATGGCCCTTTTTGATTCTCACGCCAGACTTAGTTGATCCCGGTCACCGGAATCAGCACCCCATTCAGATCACGCGCGGCCGGCGAAGCCAGGAAAGCCATCACCTCGGCAATGCTGGTCGGTGTGACAAATTTGCGCGGATCGAAATCCGGCATGGCGGCGCGGTTCTGCGGTGTGTCGAGTGTGACGGGCAGCACGCCATTGACGTTGATGCCCTGGTCCTTGAGTTCGGCGGCCATGCTTTCGGTCAGGCGCATGACGATGCTTTTCGAGGCCGCATAGGCGGACATATAGGCCGGGCCGCGCTGGGCCGACGCCGCGCCGATGGTGACGATCTTGCCGAATTTGGCCTCGATCATACGTGGCACCACGGCACGCATCGTGTTCAGCATCGAGATGGCATTGATGCCGAGCATCTGGTCCCAGGCGGCATCGCTCAGGCCATGCACCGGCTCGCCCATGGTGAAGCCGCCGGCAATGGCGCAGACAATGTCGATGCGCGGGAATTGCGCCAGGGCCGATGTCACCGAGTCGAGATTGCCGAGATCGGCGGCGACCAGATGGCGATTGGCGGTGCTGCCGGGATAGGCGGAGGTGAGAAAATCCATCTTGATGTCGAGCAGGATCGTCTCCGCACCTTCCGCGGCGAATACCGCTTCGGCGGCGCGGCCGAGATTGCCGGCAGCACCGGTGATGAGCACGATCTTGTTGGCGAAGCGCATGGTGCGGTCC
>CANJOG010000299.1 GCA_947475475.1 Acetobacteraceae bacterium | reverse complement strand
TCGTCATCGCTGCGGGCCTCGGGCACGCGGACGCCAAGGTCACCGGCGCGGACGCGGTCGGCGGCGAGGATCAGCGCGCCGATGGGACGCGCAATGGTGTTGGCCATGACCAGGCCGATCAGGATCGCGGCGGATAGAACAAGCAGCGCGACGAGCGCGAAGATCAGCACGAAAGTGATCTGCAAGCCGGAGCGGTTCTCATCCAGGCGCTGATATTCGGCGACAGCCTGCTCGGTGCGGTTCATATGGTCGAGAATGGCCGGGTCGACCGGACGGCCGATCATCATCAGCAGGAGCGGGGTGGAATCCAGTGCAACGACACCCTTCACGCGCGTGCCGTCGCTGGTGCTGATCACCGCGACATCACCGGTGCGTGCCGTCTCGATGGCATCATTGGGCGGCAATTCGACGCCGAGGCCCGCCATCAGACCGGCGGAGGCGACGACCTGACGGGTGGTCGGCTCGAAGATCACCGCCTCGGTCAGGCCGCGCAGGGCGGTCTGGTTGGCGAGAATCTGACCAAACGCGTCCGGGTTTGTGGAGAGCATCGGCCCGGCGCGGGCGACGTCATTGGCCATGCCGAAAGCATCGACGCGGATATTGTTGCGGTGCTCTTCGAGATAGCCGCGCGAGGCATGCAGGCTTTCGGACAAAGCGGTGCGGACGCGTTCGTTGAACCAGGCCTGGATGCCTAGATTGAAGAAGGCAGCGGCGAAGATGGCGACCACAATGGTCGGGGTGACGGCGACGACCGAGAATAGGAGCACCAGCCGGACATGCAGCTTGGAGCCGGCAGAGCCGCGGCGGCGTTCGACCCAGACGCGGGTGATGCGCCCGGCCAGCACGGAAGCGAGTGCCAGCAGGACGAGGAAATTGGCCAGCACCACGCCCGCCGACAGCGTCGGGTGCATTTCGATATGGGCGCCGCCGGAGAGCAGCACGAAGGTGAAGACGCCGAGCAGCAGCGCCACGGCAGCGAGCACGAGGGTGACGACGCGGCCGAGCGCGATATCGACCATACGGCGCAGGCGTGAGCCGCGCGTTTGCGCGTCCGGCGGCGGATAGTCATCGCCGGCGATGACCTCGAGCGCGGCTGAGGTTTCCGTCTGGGCGTTCGTCCGCGACGACATGAGGTGGCGGCCCGTGCTAGCCCAAGCCGCGCACGACGGGGATTTGCAGATCGCGGATCTTCTTGCGCAGCGTGTTGCGGTTCAACCCGAGCATGGCGGCTGCCTTGATCTGGTTTCCGCGCGTCGCCGTCAGCGTCATGGTGATGAGCGGGCGCTCCACCTCGGCGATGACGCGGTCATAGATGTCGCGCATCGGCATGCCGTCTCGATGTGCGGCAAGGAACTGGCGGATATGGCGTTCGACCGCGCGGGTCAGCGGCTCGCCGCCGCCCGCCCCGGCACCCCCGGATGCGCCATCGCCACCGCCCATACCGCCCCCCATGCCACCATGTTCGCCATAGGCGGGGGCGGCATCCAGCGGCGACTGGCTGATAGCGGATTCGGTCAGTTCGGTGGCAATGACCTCGCCGGTGATGACTTCCTGCGGATACAGAGCGGCAAGCCGCCGCATCAGGTTTTCCAGCTCACGCACATTGCCCGGCCAGCGATACTGGCGGAGCTGGTCCACCGCCGACTGGTCGAGTGATTTCAGCGGCAATCCCTCGGCCTGGGCGCGGTCCAGGAAATGGCGGGCCAGCGGGGCGATATCCTCGGTGCGCTCGCGCAACGGCGGCAGGCGGATGGGGACGACATTGAGTCGGTAGAATAAATCCTCGCGGAACTGGCCCTGGCGGATGGCCGTGCGCAGGTCGCGATGGGTGGCGGCGACGATGCGGACATTGGCGCGGATCGGCGTGCGCCCGCCCACTGTGCTGAACTCACCTTCCTGCAGCACACGCAGAAGGCGGGTCTGGGCTTCGGGCGGCATGTCGCCGATTTCGTCGAGAAAGAGCGTGCCGCCGGCTGCCTGCTCGAAGCGGCCGGCACTGCGCGTCGTCGCCCCAGTGAAGGCGCCGCGCTCATGGCCGAAGAGTTCGCTCTCGATCAGCTCACGTGGGATCGCCGCCATATTGATGGCCACGAACGGCCCGCCACGGCGACGGCCGTAATCATGCAGAGCGCGGGCGACGAGTTCCTTGCCGGTGCCACTCTCGCCCGTCACCATGACGGTAAGGTCCGACGTCGTGAGGCGGGCGATGCTACGGTAGATTTCCTGCATCGCCGGGGAGCGGCCGATCAGCGGCAGGCGTTCCTCGCCGTCATGCGCCTCGGCCTGGTGCGGCAGCGGTGCGCGCGGGGCTTGCAAAGCCCGGGCGACAACGGCGAGCAGCTCCTGCAGATCGAAGGGCTTGGGCAGATATTCGAAGGCGCCGCGCTGGGTGGCCTTGACCGCGGTCATCAGCGTCGATTGCGCGCTCATCACGATAACACGCAAGTCCGGGCGCAGTTTCTTGATGCGCGGGATGAGGTCGAGCCCGTTTTCATCGGGCATGACCACGTCGGTGATGACCAGATCGCCCTCGCCTTCCTCCACCCAACGCCAGAGCGTCGCCGCATTGGACGTAGAGCGGACCTGATAGCCGGAGCGGCCAAGCGCCTGGGTCAGCACGGTACGGATGGAGCGGTCATCGTCGGCGACCAGAACCGTCGGAATGGTCATTGTTTTCTCTCGTTCACGCGCTGCGGCCATGGCCCGGAATTGTGCGGATCAGGCTTGTTCTTGTTCGCTTGTTCTTGTTCTCGATCTGGCAAGCAGATGTGCCACGCGTCTTCGGGCATGGGCCCGTATTGTCGTGTCGGCGATTCTACTTGCCCTTGGCTTCCTTGTTTCCTTCGCTCACCACCTGCAGATGCACGCGAAATTCGGTGCGGCCGGGACGTGAGTCGACTTCGATCATGCCGCCATGATCGCCGATGATCTTGGCGACCAGCGCCAGGCCAAGGCCGGTGCCATTGGCCTTGGTGGTGATGAAAGGCTCGAACAGATGCGGCAAAATATCGTCGGGAATGCCCGGCCCGTTATCGCGCACCGAGACCATCAGCGGCAGATGCGCGCGCGCGGTGCGGCCAGGAATGGCGAGGCGGACACCGTGTTGATAGGCGGTGCTGAGCACGATTTCCGGGGCATGCACGCCGGCATCGGTGACGGCCTCGGCGGCGTTCTTCACCAGGTTGAGCAGCACCTGCACCAGCTGGTCGCGATTGCCCCAGACCGAGGGCAGCGAGGGATCATATTGCTCGGTGACGCGCAGATGCGCGGCGAAGCCCGAGCGCGCGAGCGTGCGGACATGTTCGAGCACACGGTGAATGTTCAGTGCGCGCATCTCGACGGGGCGTTCGCCGAAGACTTCCATGCGGTCAACCAAAGCGCGGATACGGTCCGCCTCGTCGCGGATCAGTACGGCGAGTTCGCGGTCAGCCGGGGCGACGGTGGCTTCAAGCAGTTGGGCGGCGCCGCGGATGCCGGAAAGCGGGTTCTTCACCTCATGCGCCAGCATCGCCGCCATTCCGGAGACCGAGCGCGCGGCGCTGCGCATGGACATTTGCTGGCCGAGCGCGCGCGCCGGGCCGGCATTGTGGAAGGCGATCACCACCGATCCGGGTTCTTCCTGATAGGGCGAGACCTGGACGGAGATGTCGCGCTTGGAGACGCGCGGGGATTCGAGGGAGATGTCGTGATCGGAGACCGTCACGTCATGGCTGCGCACCGTCTCCAGAAGGGAGAAAAGCGGATTGTCGATGGGCAGTAGGTCGGAGAGTTTCATTGCCCCGAGCTGCACCAGCGAGACGCCGAAGAATTGTTCCGCAGCAGGATTGGCGTGGCGGAATGTATTGGCATAGTCGAGCAGCACCACCGGCACCGG
>CANJOG010000298.1 GCA_947475475.1 Acetobacteraceae bacterium | reverse complement strand
GACCGCACCGCGAGAAACTCACTTTAAGCTTCGACTGTTATCGCTCATCCCACGTATTGGCGCCCGAGTGCGAAGAGGTCCTCGAAGGAGTTCACCAGATCCTCACGACTCAGCCCGCCAGCCTCACCTGACTTCTGGAAATACATCGCCCCGACATTCATGAGGATAAGTTCGTCGACCACAGAAGAAAAATCGTCAAAACGCCGCACGCACTCCTCTGGCGTTCCCCAGATCGCCAGGCTGTTCACCGCTTCATCGGTCACGGCGGCGTCCGCCGCCTCCAGGTCTCCCTCGCCCACATGCTTGATGATGGCGTCAGCGACTTCGGAAAATCCCTGCTGTCGCAAAAGAGAATCATAATGCGGATGCGGCTTGCCGGCATAGAGATTGACGATCCCGCGCCGTGCCGCCGCGCGGGCCTTGTCGCGATCGGCATTCACCGCCACGAACACGGTCGCGATAATTCCGAAACCAGGGCCCGCCTTCGCACGGCATTCCCCGCCGACCTTCGCGATGAATTCCGCCGAAATGAGGGTGCCCATCGCAATGCCGTCCGCCACCTCCGCCGCGAGCGCGCTCATCTTCGGAGATGTCGCCGCCAGATAGATCGGAATGGAGTCCCGCAGCGGCTTCACCTGTTGCCGCCACTCATGCATCGTGTGCATCTCGCCGGGATATTCCACCATCTCGCCCGGCTGCGCGCGCGTGACAAGCTTCAGCAAATTCACATAGTCGCGCATTTTCGCCAGCGGCTTCACCACGGGGATGCCCTGATAGCGCTCATTGGTGACCCGGTTGCCACTGCCAATGCCGATCACCAGCCGCCCGCCCGATAGTTCATCCAGATCGATCGCAGTCATCCCAGCGAGCCACGGCGAGCGTGCATGGGCGTTGAGCACATAAGGGCCAATGGTGATGCGCTTGGTCGCGACCGCAATTGCGGCAAGACAAGCAGGCGCCGAACGCCAGGCTTCAACAACATAAACGCTATCGAAATTGGCTGCCTCGGCGCGCGCCGCAATCTTTGTCATATCCGAAATGCGCATGCCGCTGCCGCCGGAAAGAATAATTGCCAATTTCATGGTCGGTTTTCCCCCGAGGAGTCATTCTTGTTTTTATCTGCATCAACGCCCCGGTCAGGACTTCAGCAGCTGCTACACTGACTAGAACGCCTGGATCCGAGATATGTCGTTGACTTAGTCTGTGGCGTCCCCGGCGGGATTCGAACCCACGGCCCCAGGATTAGGAATCCTGTGCTCTATCCTGCTGAGCTACGGAGACAACCAGGCCCCAGTATAACCGCCACCCCGCCGCCCGTCAGCCCCTACCGCCGCTTCGCCTGGATTTGCGCCAGGATGCTGGTCGACAGCCCGCCATCCACCGTGATCGTCTGCGCATTGATGAATCCCGCCGCGTCGGAGGCGAGGAAGGCCACCACCCCGGCAATCTCCTCAGCCGTGCCCATCCGGCCCGCCGGCTGCACCGCAATCCGGGCCCGCAGCGACTCCGGATCGGCGTAGGAACGCGCAGCCCCAATCCCGGCATCGATCATGCCCGGCGCCACCGCATTCACCCGCACAAACGGGCGTAACTCCATCGCCATCTGGGCCGAAAACGCCGCCAGCGCCGCCTTGCTCGCCGCATAGGCGCCGACATTCACGCCGGCCACCACTGCGCCGACGATCGAGGCGATATTGATGATCACGCCCGATCCACGCCGTACCATCGCCGGCGCAATCGCATGCATCGTCACCACCGCACCCATGAAATTGACTTCCATCACCCGGCGAAAATCCGCCAGACTCCGCTCCAGCACCGGCCCGCGCATCACAATGCCGGCGGCATTGACCAGCAAATCCGGATCGGCGCCATAGTCGGCCAACGCCGCGCCCACGGCCGCCGCATCGGTCACATCCACGCCAAAGCAGCGCACGCCGTCGACATCGGCCAGCACATCACGCGCCTTGCCGGCATCGAGGTCCAGCCCCACCACCGGCAAAGCACTGGCGCCGCGCCGCGCCTCAGGGCAGAATCACCCGCATGAACGATGCCCCCATCTCCGCACCGCTCCCCGAAGGCCTGGCCGAGCTGCATGCCGGCCTGCTGACTCTCGACACCCATATCGACATCCCTTGGCCCGCGCCGCCCGATCCACACGGCGCCACCACGCGCTGCGTCGACATCCCCAAGATGCGCGAAGGCGGTCTGTGGGCCGGCTGCTTCGTCGCCTATATCCCGCAAGGCCCGCGCACGGAGGCCGGCCACGCAGCCGCCATCGCCCGCACCGTCGCCATGCTGGAGCATATCAACGCCATGGCCCGCCCGGATGGCGAGCGCCCCGTCCTGGTCACCCCGCGCGTCGATGACATTCGCCGCGCCCGCGAACAGGGGGCGGTCGCCGTCATCCCGGTGATCGAAAACGGCTACGGCATTGGCACCGATCTCGGCAATGTCGAGCGTTTCGCCAATATGGGCGTGCGCTACATGACGCTCACCCATAACGGCCATAACGCCATCGGCGATGCCGCCATTCCGCGCGGTGATCTCGGTGACGCGCCCTTCCTGCATGGCGGCCTCTCCGCCTTCGGCCGCGAGGTCGTCGCCGAATGTAACCGCACCGGCATCCTCGTCGATATCTCCCACACCTCGCGCGAGACCATGCTGCAAGCCGCCGAGATTTCCAAAGTCCCGGTCGTGGCGTCGCATTCCTGCGTCTGCGCCCTCTGCAACCATCCGCGCAATCTCGATGACGTGCAGCTCGATGTCATCCGCGAACGCGGCGGCGTTGCCCAGATCACCGCCGTGCCCTTCTTCGTCCGCCCGCATGGCCGCGCCGAGACCGTGCGCGTCGGTGATTTCGTCGATCACATCGACTATGCGGTGCGCCGCATGGGCATCGCCCATGTCGGCATCTCGTCCGATTTCGACGGCGGCGGTGGCTTCGATGGCTGGCGTGACGCGTCACAAACGCCGAACATCACCGCCGAACTCATGCGCCGCGGCTATAGCAAATCCGATATCGAAGCCCTCTGGGCCGGCAACTTCCTCCGCGCCATGCGTCAGGCCGAGGAATATGCCGACAGGCATCGGTAGAGGCGGGTAGGGGTGACTTTCCTCCCCCTCCCCACCGGCGAGAACATCCCCCGCCTCGGCCAGGGCACCTGGCGCATGGGCGAAGACGCCTCCGCTCGCCCGCGCGAAATCGCGGCTCTCCGCCTCGGCATCGAACTCGGCCTCACCCTGATCGATACCGCCGAAATGTACGGCTCCGGCGGCGCGGAAGAGATCGTCGCCGAAGCCATCCGCAATCAGCGAGACCAGACCTTCATCGTCTCGAAAGCCTATCCGCAGAATGCGGGCCGTGCCTCGCTCCCCAAAGCCTGCGAAGCCAGCCTCAAACGCCTCGGCACGGACCGCATCGACCTCTATCTCCTGCACTGGCGCGGTGCCATCCCGCTTGCCGAAACCGTCGATGCCTTCGAGAAACTTCGCGCCCAGGGCAAGATCCGCCATTGGGGCGTCTCGAATTTCGATGTGGACGACATGGCAGAACTCGCCGCCATTCCCGCCGTCGCGCACTGCGCCGCCAACCAGGTGCTCTACAATCCCGCTGCCCGCGGCATCGAATTCGGCCTGATCCCCTACTGCGCCGGCAACCGCATCGCGGTGATGGCCTACACGCCGCTCGGTGCCAATGCCTCCATGCTCCGTAACCCCGCCATCCGTGCCGTGGCACAACGCCATAACGCCACGCCCGGCCAGATCGCCATCGCCTGGAGCCTGCGCCATCCCGGCGTCATCTCCATCCCCAAGGCGACCGACCCCGATCACGTCCGCGCCAACGCCGACGCAAGCGCCATCCGCCTCACCGCCGATG
>CANJOG010000297.1 GCA_947475475.1 Acetobacteraceae bacterium | reverse complement strand
TCCCAATGCCACGCTGTCCGACACGCTGACCGGCGGGGGCGGCGACATGGTCGATGTGGCCGGACAGAAACGCCATGTGATCGGCTATATGAAGGACTTCCTCTTCGCCCCCGAACAGGCGCGCACCGCTGTCAGCGTACTCTCCGGCGGCGAGCGCGGACGGCTGTTGCTGGCCTGCGCGCTGACGCAGAAATGCAATCTGCTGGTGCTCGATGAGCCGACCAACGATCTCGATCTGGAAACGCTCGATCTGCTGGAGGAAGTGCTCGCCGATCACCCCGGCACGGTGATTCTGGTCAGCCATGATCGAGACTTCATCGACCGCGTGGCGACCGCCACAATCGCCTCCGACAGCGCCGGGCGCTGGATGGTCTATGCCGGCGGCTATTCGGACATGCTGTCCCAACGCGGCGAAGCGCCGGCGGGTAAGTTCATCACCCGCTCGCCCGCCGCGCGGAAAGCCGCGCAGGCCGAGCGTGGTAAAGGGGCCTCGCGGAAGCTGTCCTTCAAGGACCAGCACGCGCTGACAACGCTGCCGGGGCAGATGGAAAAGGTCCAGCAGCACATTGCGAAATTGCAGGAGGAACTGTCTGATCCGACTCTGTATCGCCGCAACGCCGTGCGCTTCGCCCAGGCAAGCACATTGCTGTCCAAGCGCGAGAAGGACCTGGCGGATGCCGAAGAGCGCTGGCTGGATCTGGAAATGAAGCGCGAGGAGCTGGGGGGCTAATCCTCCCATCTCCGGAGTTAAGGTGGCGGGGTTGAGATGGCGGCCTGGCAATTCTGGATCGATCGCGGCGGCACCTTCACCGATATCGTCGCGCGCGCCCCGGACGGACGCATCTCCACCCGCAAGCTGCTGAGCGAAAACCCGCTCGCCTATGACGATGCCGCGGTTGCCGGCATCAGGATGTTCCTTGGCCTTGGCACCGATGATCCGATTCCGCCGGGTGCGATCGATCATGTGAAAATGGGCACGACGGTCGCGACGAACGCGCTGCTGGAGCGGCGTGGTGCCCGCACCCTGTTGCTGATCAATCGCGGCCTGGCCGATATTGTACGCATCGGCACGCAGGCGCGGCCACGCATGTTCGACATGAACATCGTGCTGCCGACGATGCTTTATGAGCTGGTCATCGAAATTGACGGGCGGATGGATGCGGCAGGCGCAGAAATCACGCCGCTCGATCTGGATGCCGCACGGGATGCACTGCTGGCGGCGCGCGCGCAGGGGATCGAGGCCTGTGCGATTGCGCTGATGCATGCCTGGCGCTTTCCCCACCAGGAGCGACGCCTCGCCGATCTGGCGCGGGACTGCGGCTTCACGCAGGTCTCTGCGAGCCACGACGTATCGCCGCTCCTGCGCATCGTGCCGCGTGCCGATACAACGCTGGTGGATGCCTATCTCTCGCCGGTGCTGCATCGCTATGTGCGGCACGTGGCCGGCGCATTGGGCGGCACACGGCTGAGCTTCATGCAGTCCAGCGGCGGGCTCACCGATGCCGCGCATTTTCTCGGCAAGGATGCAATTCTCTCGGGCCCTGCCGGCGGCATTGTCGGCGCCGCCCGCACCGCTGAGGCGGCCGGATTGCCGCGTATCATCGGCTTCGACATGGGCGGAACATCGACCGACGTGGCACTCTACGACGGTGCCTTCGAACGCAGCTACGAGACCGAACTCGCCGGCGTGCGGCTGCGCGCACCAATGATGGCGATCCATACGATTGCGGCCGGTGGCGGCTCGATCCTGCATCTCGATCAAGGCCGCCTGCGCGCCGGCCCGGACTCCGCCGGTGCCGCGCCCGGCCCGGCCTGCTATCGCAATGGCGGGCCGCTTACCATCACCGATGCCAATGTGATACTGGGCAAGATTCAGCCAGATTTTTTCCCCGCGATTTTCGGCCCCGGTGGCGACGAGAAACTCGACCGCGACCTGGTTGTCCGGCGCTTCGCCGACCTCGCCAGCCAGATTGCCGACGAGACCGGCCAGACGATGACCCCACACGAGGTGGCCGAAGGATTCGTGCGCGTCGCCGTCGCCAATACGGCCAATGCCATCAAGCAGGTTTCCATCCGCAAGGGACACGATGCCGCCGCCTTCGCGCTACAATGCTTTGGCGGTGCCGGTGGCCAGCATGCTTGCCTCGTGGCGGATAGCGTTGGCATGGACACGATCTTTGTTCACCGTCTCGCCGGCGTTCTTTCCGCGTATGGTATGGGCCTCGCCGATCAGAGCGTGCTGCGCGAACGCTCGGTTGAGGCGCCCCTCGATGACAGCCTGTTGCCAGAACTGGAGCGCATTGCAGACGACCTTGGCACAGGCGCGGTTGAGACATTGCAGGCGCAAGGCGCATCGGCGGAGATCACCCTACTCCGCGCGCTGTATATTCGCCTCGACGGCACCGATGCGACGTTGAAAGTGTTGCTCGCCGACATCGAGGACATTCGCACGGATTTCGCGGCGGCACATCTGCGCCGCTACGGCTTCCAGGCGCCGGATCGCCAGCTCATCGTGGATGCCATCCTCGTCGAAGCCATCGCCCCGGCCGAGCGGATCGCTGAACTTCCTGTCGCAACGGCATCAGCGGGCCCCACCGAGGTCGGGAGCGTAGACATCTGGTGTCACGGACAGCAGCACCCCGCTCCGGTGTTCCAGCAGAACACCTTGTCACCCGGCCATCGCATCACCGGCCCTGCCCTGATCGCCGATTCCAACGGCACCACGATGGTCGAACCCGGCTGGCGGGCGGAAGTTACTGGTGAAGGAAACCTGATCCTGCGCCGTCTCGGTGCGCGCACCCATGACCGCGCCCGCGCCGATGGCCCCGCCGATCCTGTTCTCCTTGAACTGTTCAACAATCTCTTCATGCATGTCGCCGAACAAACCGGCATCGTGCTGCAAAACACCGCCTCCAGCGTCAATATCAAGGAGCGGCTGGATTTCAGCTGCGCCATCTTCGACGCGCAGGGCAATCTGGTCGCCAATGCGCCGCATATTCCAGTGCATCTCGGTGCCATGGGCGACAGCGTGCGCACTGTTCTACGCCGGCGCAGCACAGACCTCCGACCCGGCGATGTCATCGCGCTCAACAACCCCTTCGATGGCGGCACGCATCTCCCCGATGTCACCGTCATCACGCCGGTCTTTGCCGAAGATGGCACCACGCTGCGCTTCTTCATGGCCAATCGCGGCCATCATGCCGATATCGGGGGCGCCACTCCGGGATCGATGCCGCCTGATTCCCGAACGCTGGACGAGGAAGGCGTCGTGCTCGATGATTTCCTGCTGGTGCACGATGGAGTCTTCCGCGAGTCCGCATTGCGCATGGTGTTGGCCTCCGCCCGCTATCCGGCGCGCAGTCCGGACGTGAATATCGCCGATCTCCAGGCCCAGACTGCCGCGAATGAATCCGGCGCCCGAGAATTGCAACGCATCATCGCCGATTGGGGCTGGGACGTTGTCGCCGCCTATATGCGCCATGTGATGGACAATGCCGCCGAAAGCGTCCGCCGCGTCATTGACCGGCTGCATGATGGCGCTTTCGACTACCAACTCGACGACGGCGCGATGCTGCGCGTTTGCATCACCGTCGATCATGCCGCCCGCCACGCCCGTATCGACTTCACTGGAACCTCACCGCAGAACCCCGGCAATTTCAATTCGCCGCCCTCCGTCACGCGCGCTGCGGTGCTCTATGTATTTCGCTGCCTCGTCGGCAGCGATATTCCCCTCAATGAAGGCTGCCTCGCGCCGATCGACATCATCATTCCCGATGGCAGCTTCCTCAATCCGCATCCCGGAGCGGCCGTGGTCGCCGGCAATACGGAAATCTCCATGGCGCTCTGCTGCGCCCTGTTCGCAGCACTTGGCGTCCAGGCCAGCAGCCAGGCCACG
>CANJOG010000296.1 GCA_947475475.1 Acetobacteraceae bacterium | reverse complement strand
AGATTGTTCTGAACCGCCCCGAAAAACTCAATGCGCTGTCCGTTGCACTGCAAAGTGACCTTCATGCATGCTTAGATGAATTCGAGGCGGACGATTCGGTTCGCGTCGGCATTCTGCGCGGTGCTGGGCGCGGATTTTGTGTGGGATTTGATCTGAGCGGCGGATCGGCCGCCTTTCGTCCCAAGGATATCTCGCCATGGGAGGATCGTGAACGGCTGCGTAAATGGACGCAGCTATTTGCGCGGATCTGGCATTGTCCCAAGCCCATTATCGCTCAGGTGCATGGTTACTGCCTCGCGGGCGGAGTGGTACTGCCACTCATGGCCGATATCACTATCATCGCTGATGAATGCAGGGTTGGTTGGCCGAAATTGCCCATGGGTGGCGGTTTCGTCGCGCCCCTTTTCGCGCGCGCGGTCGGCCCCGGTCGCGCGAAGATGATGGAATTTGTCGCCGGCAGCGAAATTACAGGTAAGACCGCCGCTGAATGGGGCTATGCTGCACAGGCGGTTCCAGAGGCACTCCTGGCCGAGACATGCATGGAACTTGCCCAAAAGATCGCCCGAATGTCTTCACATCTTTTGCATCTGAAGAAGGCTTCCATCAATCGCGTCTTCGATCTGGCCGGTTTGCAAGAAACTCTTGCCTCAGCCACTGAATGGGACGCGCTCGCGCACGAGGATCGAGGGGTTGCGCAAGTTCGAGGCTGGGTGAGAGAGTTGGGAATGAAAAGTGCCATAGATAAATTTCGTGAGGAAGGCCTTTAGCCTGACCCACTCGATCAACGGTGGATATAAGAATGCCCAATTCAGCGCCCTACGAACGCTTTCGCTACCTCCAAGTTACGATGCACGATTCTATCGCATTGGTGGCTATGCTCGATCCTGTGGACGAGCATTTCCTGACACAGGCCCATCCGATGCATACGGAATTGCGCGATATATTTCCTGCCCTTGCCGCAGATCCAAGCGTAGCAGCCGCAATTCTGACTGGCACTGGCGACCGTTTTTTTGCAGGACCCGGGGTGGAAGATACGGAGGCACTTCTCACGTCCAGCTTTGCTGCAGGTGCCAAACAGATGCTGGAGGCGCGGCAAATCTGCAACCAAATGTTGGAGTTCTCCAAACCCCTTGTTGCAGCACTGAATGGCAGCGCAATCGGAATGGGATGCCAGCTGGCATTCCTATGCGATTTCGCAATCGGTGCGAAAGGGATTCGGATCCAGGATACGCATGTCCGACTTGGACTCCCGGCAGGGGATGGCGGCACCATGATGTGGCCGATGCTTGTCGGCATGGCGCGGGCACGGTCGATGTTGCTCCGGGCCCATCCCATCATGGCCGATGAGGCTAAGGAGTTGGGGCTCCTCGCTGATGTCGTCGATGCCGAGCGCCTCAACGAGGCCTCCATTGCGTTGGCACGCAAACTCATTCAACTGCCTCGATTTGCGTATTCAGCAACCAAGCTGGCACTCAATCAATGGATGCGTATGGGGGCGATGTTCTCATCCGACATGGCAATGGGGCTCGAGTTGGCTGCGTTTGCTGGACCGGAATTCCGGACTGCAATATCCGCGGCGAGCGGGATGCCTAAAGACCGCCCACCTACCCCTTAAATCCAAGCCCGCGAGGCGCCACTTCACCGCCAGCTGATCACACAAATACGTCAATGCGTCATTCGATATGAGAATTGGAAATTATTGGGTCGTCCGTGAAGAACACCGACCAGGCATAGGATTGGCTGTTGGCGGGGCGATTTCTTTCGGCGATGGCGGAGAGCCCTGTGTGAGGTCGGGCGGCGTTCAGCGATGTGTCACCAATGCCCACCAAGCACGGCGGCAGGCCATGAAGACAGCCATTCCGGCGAGCGACATGACGATCAGCGCGTTGGTTGGACCGATTGCGTCGGCAAGCCAGCCAATGGCGAGAAAGCCGAGCGGATTGATGCCGATTGCCACCGAAAGCAGGCCGAGAATCCGCGCGCGCGCATGGGCTGGGGCGAGCAGATACATCAGCGTGTTCTGCATGACGGAAAAGATCGCGACGGCCATGCCAATCGCCACGAGCATGGAACCGGCCAGGAAGGCGCCGGAGGTCAGGGCGAAGAGGAAGACGGAAACAATGCCGGCGGCGATACTGGCCACGAAAATGCGCTGATAGCTGCCCTGACGGGCGAATAGGGCGATCAGAAGCGCGCCGATCAGCGAGCCGAGACCATCCATGCTGGCCAACAGGCCGATTTCCGCAGGACCGAGTGAGAGGATACTGGCGCCAATCACCGGCACCAGGCCGACATAGGGATAGGCAAAGAGGTTGAATACGATGGTCAGCACCAGCACGCCCATCAGCCTGCGGTCAGTTCGACACACACGCCAGCCCTCGCGGATATTGGCGATGATGGAGGCCTCGCCGGCAGCGCGCGCCTGGCCGCGATAGTCCAGCCGGGCAATCGCCAGCAGGGCGGCGGCGAAGACAACCGTATCGGCAAGTAGCACACCCTCGATGCCAAAGGACGCCAGTAAGGCGCCGGCGATGAAAGGACCCACCGTGCGCGTGCCATTATTGGTGGCGACGTCGATGGCCATCGCCGTGCCGATCTTCTCGATCCCCACCACCTCGCCGACAATCATCCGCCGCACCGGATTGTCGCAGGTCGCGGCGATGCCCGCGAGGAAGCTCGCGGCCAGCATGTGCCAGACTTCCAGCGCGTCGACATGCGCCAGCACCAAAAGAGTCAACGAGGAAGCCAGTAGGCTGGCATAGAGAAGAGCAATCAGCTTCCTTCGGTCAAAGCGGTCGCCGAAGGCGCCGGCGAAAGCGCCGAACATTCCCATTGGCAGAAAGCGCGCGACGATGACGAGGGAGACCAGGAAGGCCGATCCAGTTTTCTGGAAAATGACGACCGACATCGCCAGCATGTCGAGCCAGCGGGCGATGAAGAGCACCGTGCCGACAAACCACAGGCGCCAAAAATCGGGCGCCGTGATGGGCAGTCGCCAGGGGAATGATCGTGATAGAGACGGAAATGTCACGCTGTGTCGTTCTTGCTTGGATCGTTCCCCAAAGCCTATCGCAACCAGGCATAGAATCGGCAGAGGAAATGCACACTTCCGGCCGCCCGTCCGGTTGGGCAGCCATGCGCATGGCCTTGTGCGGGCGCGCAGGCCGGGCGAACATGAGCTGCCGTTTCGATGCGGAGCAGAACACATTCAGTCAGGGTGGGAGCAACAGCATGGGGCCACGGGCCAGCATCGGGAGCGGCGCGCGATGAGCGGGCTGCGCGAGGATCTCATCCGCATGGGCCGTGACATGATAACCCATTACGAGGCTGGTACGGTACGGCTTGCCGAGGACGTCATGCGCCTCGATGCCAGACTCTATACCGACCCGCAGCGCTTCGAGGTCGAACGGAGCGCCATCTTCCGCAATCTGCCGATCATGCTGGCGATGAGTTGCGAACTGGGTGCGCCAGGGAGCTACGTCACCATGGATGTGGCAAGCGTGCCGGTGCTGCTGGTGCGCGGCAAGGATGGGCAAGCGCGCGCCTTTCTCAATGCCTGCACACATCGTGGTGGCGCGGTGGCGCAGGGATGCGGCCAGACCTCGCGTTTCGTCTGCCGCTATCATGGTTGGAGCTTCGGCTCGGAAGGGCAGCTGTCAGGCATCGCGGCGGCCGGGGACTTCGGCGCGGTGGATAAATCCGCCATGGGGCTGCGGCCGTGTCCCACGCTGGAAAAGGCGGGCATGATCTGGGCCATCCTCAATCCGGAGTCATCACTGCGGATCGAGGATTTTCTCGGCGGTTATGTGGATTTCCTGGCCCAGTTTGGCCTGGAGAACTGGACGCTGGTGAGCCGCAAGACGCTGCCGGGCCCGAACTGGAAGCTGACATTCGACGCGCATCT
>CANJOG010000295.1 GCA_947475475.1 Acetobacteraceae bacterium | reverse complement strand
TGAATCTCATCCCCTTCAACCCCTGGCCCGGCAGCGCCTATGAGCCCAGCTCGCGCGCCCAGATCGACCGTTTCGCCAATATCATCATGGATGCGGGCTACGCCTCGCCCATCCGTGCCCCGCGTGGGCAGGACATCCTGGCCGCCTGCGGACAACTCCGCACCGAGAGCCAGCGGGCACGGAAATCCCAGGAAGCCGCCTCGTCGGAAACCGCGCCTCTCTAGTCTGCCCTAGAACTTAATTCCTGCCTCGTTAGCGCCAGTTTCCTGCCGGAGAACATCGTTCTCACGGCGTTATAACGCTGCGCGCCGCCGCTTCAGCCATCATGCAGCCGTGTTGACCCAGCCGGTGACGCCCCTCCGCCTATTCCGGGCTGTGCCGTCATCCCAGCGTCAAATCCGCCCGCATATGCCATGCACGGTATAGTGCGGCGCGGAAGGCTCCTGTTTGCACGGAGTGAAATTGGACAGATGAGTCTTCCATTGAGTTACGAGTTGCCCAAAGTCACTGAAACCGCCCTGCCGATGGGCCTGCTCGCCACCGCCGGATTCCTCTCCGTCGCAGGTGGCCGCGTCATCGATTCATTGCTGGTGGCGATTGCCGTCGATTTCCACACCACGGTGCCCGCCCTTTCCATCGCGCTGGCCGCCTATTCGCTCACCTATGGCGTCAACCAGATCTTTCTCGGCCCGCTGGGCGATCGTTGGGGCAAATTGCGGATCATGCTCTGCGCCCTGATCGGCTATGCCATCGCCACCGCTGGCTGCGCGCTTGCGGACGGGGTGAACTCCCTCACTTTGCTCCGCGCCCTGGCCGGGGCCGCCAGTGGCGGGCTGGTGCCTCTCAGCCTCGCCTATATTGGCGATCACACCACCTTCGCTAATCGCCAGGTCCAGCTCAGCCGCTTCCTGCTGGGCGTGAACGTCGCCCAGATCATTGCCGGGCCCCTCGGCGGCATTTTTGGCGACACGATCGGCTGGCGCGGCGTCTTCCTCCTCTTTGCCGCCGCCGGCATTGCTGCCGCCACCGCACTCGCCATCCGCATGCCCAGCCTGCCCCGCGGTGGCACCGGCAGCGTCAGCGGCTGGGCCGCTTACAAGCTGGTCTTCTCCGATCGCTGGGCACGCCTGCTGCTGCTCGGCACGATGATCGACGGCATGGTCATGTCCGGCTGCTTCCCCTTCATCGCGCCCTATCTGAAGCTGGAATTCGACCTCTCCTACGCCTCGGTCGGCATGATCATCGGGCTGTATGGCGTCGGCGGCATCGCCTATTCGCGCTTCGCCCGCATCCTGCTGGGCAAGCTGGGAGAGCGCGGGCTGATCCTTGGCGGCGGCACGCTGATGGCCACCGGCATGGCCGCCGCCTGCCTCTCGCCCGTCTGGATCGGCTTCCTGGCCATCCAGTTCGCCCTCGGCCTTGGCTTCTTCATGCTGCATGGCACGCTGCAGGCCCGCGCCACCGAAATGGCGCCCGAGGCGCGCGCCACCGCCGTCTCCTGCTTCGTCTTCTTCCTCTTCCTGGGCCAGACTATCGGCGCGCTGCTCACCGGCGTGATGATCGCGGCGCATGGCTATATCGCCGCCTTCGCCACCGATGCCGTGCTGTTGCTGGCACTCACCGCCTGGCTCGTTCATCTCCTCGCCAGCGCGCCGGGCCGCGCGCAAAAGCAGGCCTGACCCGAATTTGAAATAGCGCCCGCCTGTTCTATACCGCCCGGCATATCGGCGGGCCGCCCGGCTCGTAACATTTGGCGGGCTTGCCAGCCCGCGCTATTGCCCAAGGGGGTCGCTGATGCGCAAGGATGTGAAGAAGGTCGTGCTCGCCTATTCCGGCGGGCTGGATACAAGCGTGATCCTGCGCTGGCTCAAAGTGAATTACGACTGCGAAGTCGTCACCTTCACCGCCGATCTCGGCCAGGGCGAGGAACTCGAACCCGCCCGCAAGAAGGCCGAAATGGCCGGGGTGAAGGAGATCTTCATCGAAGATCTCCGCGAGACCTTCACCAAGGACTTCGTCTTCCCGATGTTCCGCGCCAATGCGCTCTATGAAGGCCAGTACCTGCTCGGCACCTCCATCGCGCGCCCGCTCATCGCCCAGCGCCAGATCGAAATCGCCGAGATGACCGGGGCCGACGCCGTCGCCCACGGCGCCACCGGCAAGGGCAATGACCAGGTCCGCTTCGAACTCGCCTATTACGCCCTCAAGCCGGACATCACGGTGATCGCCCCCTGGCGCGAATGGGAACTGACCTCGCGCACCAAGCTCATCGAATTCGCCGAGCAGAACCAGATCCCCATTGCCAAGGACAAGCGCGGCGAGGCCCCGTTCTCCGTTGACGCCAACCTTCTGCACTCCTCCTCCGAGGGCAAACTCCTCGAAGACCCCGCCGAGGCGCCGGACGAAATCGTCTATCAGCGCACCATTTCGCCCGAATCCGCCCCGGACAAGCCCACCTTCATCTCGATCGACTTCGAGAAAGGTGATGCCGTCGCCCTCAACGGTGTGCGTCTTTCGCCCGCCACCATCCTGACCCAGCTCAACACGCTGGGCCGTGACAATGGCATCGGCCGGCTCGACCTGGTCGAAAACCGCTATGTCGGCATGAAGTCCCGCGGCGTCTATGAGACCCCCGGCGGCACCATTCTGCTCGCCGCCCATCGCGGCATCGAATCCATCACCCTCGATCGCGAGGCTGCCCATCTCAAGGACAGCCTGATGCCGCGCTATGCCGAGCTGATCTATAATGGCTTCTGGTTCTCGCCCGAGCGCCACATGCTCCAGGCCCTGATCGACGCCTCGCAGAACTCCGTCACCGGCTCGGTCAAGCTCAAGCTCTACAAGGGCAACGCCACCGTCATCGGGCGTGAAAGCCCCAACAGCCTCTATGACATGCGCGTCGTCACCTTCGAGGACGACCAAGGCGCCTATAACCAGCAGGACGCCCAGGGCTTCATCAAGCTGAACGCACTCCGCCTCCGCCTCGGCGCGGCGGCCGGCCGTCGCGGCGGCGCGTTGTAAGCGAGGGCAGGGGGCTTTGCCCCCCTGTCTCTTCTTTGACCAACGGATGACCATAGCGAGAGCCGGGTCGGGGCGGCTACCGTTTGAGCCGGCCGGCCCGGCCGGCCGGTTCGATGTGCGCGCGACCCGCTTCTAAGGCGTCGGTGCGGTCATCGTGCTTGCGGGCCTGTTGGAGCGGGGCGATGCTCTCTCGATAGAGCTTAACCTGCTGCCCGATCAGCGGGCAGCCAGGCTTCGCCGCAGCCGCGCGATGGCGCCGGGCAGGCCGCGGACCTTCAGCACCCGGCCAGCCTCGTCGTATTCTTCGGACAAGACCCGCGTGCTTTCATACACCTCACCGATCAACCCCTGTTTCGCATAGGGCAACACCAGCTCTTCTTCCACCATGGCTGCCTCGAAGAAGGCGATGATTGTGTCGCGCAACGCGCTCACATCCTCGGGCGCGTGGGCGGAGAGGAGGATTGCGTCTGGATGTTTCTCAATCAGGGCCGCGCGCCCGGCGGCGTCCACCCGGTCCAGCTTGTTCAGCACCAGGCGGGAGGGTACCGCATCCGCGCCGATCTCCCGCAGCACGCCGCGGCTCACCTCCAATTGCGCCTCATAAGTCGGGTCCGACGCATCGACCACGTAGAGCAGCAGCGAGGCCTCCAGCGCTTCCGCCAGCGTGGAGCGAAAGGACGCAACCAGATCGTGCGGTAATTGCTTGATGAAGCCGACCGTGTCGGAGACAAGCACGCGCGGACGCGTCTCCGGTTGCAAGGCGCGGACGGTGGTGTCGAGCGTGGCGAATAATTTGTCCTCCACCAGCACCTGACTGCCGGTCAGTGCCCGCATCAGCGAGGACTTGCCCGCATTGGTGTAGCCAACCAGCGCCACTCTGAGCT
>CANJOG010000294.1 GCA_947475475.1 Acetobacteraceae bacterium | reverse complement strand
GGCGGGGGCGGAGGGGTGGTGGTGCATGGATTGCGGGGCGGGCTGGGCCTGCGCCGTGGTTGTGGCGAGGGCGCCCCCGGCGAGGGTGGCCCCGGCGAGGAGGGTGACGGCGAGGAGGAGGGGGCGTGGTGCGGGCATGTTGGCTCCGTCCGGGCTGGGGGGTGCGCGGATATGGACTGGGATAGCGGGTTTGGCCGGTTTTGGCTGCATGGGGCGGCGGTGTCACGGCTTTGTGACTGGCTTGCGGGGCGGGGATGTGTGGCTGGCGAGCTGAGCGTGACGCTGGAGCGCAGTGACGTTGTGGTGGTCGCGCTTAGAGGCGGGTGAGTTCGTCGGCGATCCGCAGCATGAGGGAGCGCCAGTCTCCGGGGCCGGGTTGGCGGAAGAGGCGGGCGGAGGGGTACCAGGGGCTGTCGTCGCGCGCGATGAGCCAGCGCCAGTCGCAATGATTGGGCAGCATGATCCAGACGGGGATGCCCATGGCGCCGGCGAGATGGGCGAGTGCTGTGTCGACGGTGATGAGGATGTCCAGATCGGCGAGCAGGGCGGCGGTTTCCAGCAGGTCCTTGGAATTCAGTGCCGGGAATTGGAGATTTGGAAAATGCTCGGCCGTGGCGTGGTCGGCGGGGCGGACTTCCTTTTGCATGCAGCGGAAATCGGCATCCAGCGCCAGAAGGGGGGCGAGTTCGGTCAATGGGATGGAGCGGAATGCGTCGCCTGAGTGATTGGGATTGCCGCTCCAGACCAGGCCGATGACCGGCTTTGTGCGCGGTGTGCGGGCGGGGGTTTCGGGTTTGATATAGGCGGGCCAGGCGGGAATTGAATCGAGCGTGGTGGCGAAGGCGAGTGGCAGGCTCATTGTCGGGCAGTGAAAATCATAGAAGGCGGGGCGCGCGCCGGGGCCGATGATGGTGATGCGCGGGTCCATATGGCGCAGCAGGCGGGTGAGCGAGGGCTGGACGGACAGGATGACATTGGCGCCGCGATCGGCGGCGAGGATGGCGTAGCGGGCGAACTGGATGGTGTCGCCGAGCCCTTGTTCCCAATGGATGAACAGGGTTTTGCCGGCGATGTCTTCCGCGCCGAGCCAGAGCGGTTTTGGGAGCGTCGCGTTGGCTGGCGGATTGGGCCGGGCGAGGCGGAGTTCGTGGTCGCGCCAGCCTTCGGTGAAATCGCCGAGCGTGAGCAGGATCAGGGAGCGGAACCAGCGCGCCTCGATATGGTCTGGCTGTAGCGCGATGGTGCGGTCGAAGGCTTCCAGCGTCGCATGGATGGCGTTCATCATGCGCAGCGTCAGGGCGCGGTTGAAATAGGCTTCGGCATAGGCGGGATTGATGGCGATGGCGGTGTCGAAGGCGGCGAGCGCCTGGTCGAGCTGGCGGAGTTCGAGATGGGCGACGCCGAGGTTTTTATGCGCTTCGGTATTGGCGGGATTGATTGTGGTGGCGTCGGTGAGAATCCGGGTGGCGGCCTGCCAGTTGCCCATGCGTCCGGCGAGCACGCCGAGGAGATGCAGGCTGCGGAAATGCGTGGGGTGGGCGTGGAGGATGGCGGCGCAGCTTTGCGCGGTGAGCTCGAGATTGCCGGCATTATAGGCGGCGAGCGCATCCTTGTAGGCGTGATCGGGGTTCTTTGTCATGCGTGTGGGCCTGGGCGGGACAGGCCGCGCACTGCGTCGGTGATGGTGAGGATGACGGAGCGCCAGTCTCCTGGGGCGGGCTGACGGAACAGGCGGGCGGAGGGATACCAAGGGCTGTCGCTGCGGGTGAGCTGCCAGCGCCAGTCCGCGTGGAAGGGCAGCATGATCCAGGTGGGGATGCCCATGCTGCCGGCCAGATGGGCGGTGCTGGTATCGGCGGTGATGAGAAGGTCAAGATCGGCAAGGATATCGGCCGTAGCAGCGAAGTCGGTGAGCGGCGGGGCGGCGTGCGGGATGCCGGCGAGCAGGGTTTGCTCGGCCTTGCTCAGGTCTTTTTGCAGGATGGTCCAGTCGGCGCCGGCATGCAGCAACGGGGTGAGATCGGCCAGCGGGATGGAGCGCATGGCATCGTTGATATGGCCGGGATTGCCGCGCCAGACGAGGCCGATTTTTGGCGTGTGGCCTTTTGTGTTTGGTGGAGCGGCGAGGGCGCCTGGTGGCGGCGGGATGGTGTCGGCCGTGGTGGCGAAGGCGCGGGGCAGGCTCATCAGCGGGCAGTGCAGGTCGAAGACATCCGGGGATTCATCGGGGCCGATCACGGTGATCATGGGTTCCAGGCGGCGGAGAAATCGCAGCAGCGGGTGTGGGACTGAGAGAATGACGCGCGCGCCGGCTTCGGCGGCGAGGGGTGCGTAGCGGGCGAACTGGATGGTGTCGCCGAGGCCCTGTTCGGCGTGCAGGAAGAGGGTACGGCCGGCGATGTTCTGGCTGCCGTCCCAGAGCGGTTGGGGGAATTTCCTGATGGCGACAGGCTTGTCCTTGGCGAAGCGGAATTCGTAGAGCGGCCAGGCTGGGGTGAAATCGGCCAGTGTCATCAGCAGGAGGGCCTTGAACATCAGCGTGTCGCCGCTGTCGGGACGCAGCGCGATGGCACGATCGGTGCTGCCGAGTGCTGCATGAATGGCGTTCATGCCGTAAAGGACCAAGGCGCGGTTGAGATGCGCGTCGAATTGGCCGGGGTTGAGGGAAATTGCCTTGTCAAAACTGGCAAGTGCCTCATCGGGGCGCAGCAGGGGCATGAGCACGATGCCGCGATTGCAATGGGCGACGGCGTGGTCTGGCTTGAGTGCGATGGCGCGGTCATAGGCGGCGAGCGCCTCGGCGGGGCGGGCGAGGAGGTGCAGCGCGTCGCCGCGGACATAGTGGTTTTCGGCGATCTCCGGGGCGGTGGCGATGGCGGCGTCGATGGCGGTGAGCGCCTCCTCGTGGCGGCGGAGTTCGTTCAGCGCGATGGCGAGATTGCGCCAGGCTGTGGCGTGGGTTGGAGCGATACGGATGGCGGTTTGAAAAATCTAAGTGGCTGCCTGCCAGTTTCCCGTCTGGCCGGCGATGATGCCGAACAGGTGCATGGTATCGGCATGCTCCGGCGTGGATTGGAGAATCTCGCCGCAGAGCTGCGCCGCGGCGTCGAGATTGCCGGTTTTGTGGGCGGCGAGCGCGTCGGCGTAGCGGCGGTCGGTGTGTGTGGTCATGCCCAGGCGAGGTCGAGGCGTTCGGGGAGCCAGACGGTGCCGGGGCGGTTGATGGTCTCGCCCTGGACGGAGAAATGCGGGATTTTGCGTGTCCATTCCTCGAGGAAAACGCGGACTTCGAGACGGGCGAGATGTGAGCCGAGGCAGCGGTGGGGGCCGGCGCCGAAGATGAGGTGCTGGCTGACTTCGCGGTCGAGATCGACGCGGGCGGGGTCGTTCACATATTCGTCGTCATAGCCGAACCAGTAGGTGGAGAACGAGATGCGGTCGTTTTTCTTCAGCTGGATGCCGTGGAATTCGGTATCGCGCGTGAGGCCGCGTTCCATGCCGGCGCCGCCGGTGGCGCGGAGAAGTTCCTCGACTGAATGGGTGATGAAGGCTCGGTCGGCGGTGAGGCGGGCGTACTGGTCCGGGTTGCGGCCGAGATAGTTCATGGTGAAGGAGAGGGTGGAGGCCACCGTGTCGAGCCCGCCGAGGAAGAGCAGGCTGGCGAGGCCGATGCGTTCGTCATCGGTGATGCTGCGCGGGCCGGTCGTGGGGTCGTCGATGGTGGCGTGGGCGACGAGGCTCAGGAGGTCATCGCCCTTATTGCGTTTGCGGTGTTCGAGCAGGGTGATGAGGTAGGTTGAGAGTTTTGCCAGACCGTCATTGCGGATATCGCGATTGGCGCCGCGGGTGAACTGGTCAACGAAGCCGAGCAGGAGATCGGCGTCCGAGAAAGGCGCGTCGGCCAT
>CANJOG010000293.1 GCA_947475475.1 Acetobacteraceae bacterium | reverse complement strand
TGTCCTTGACCACCCGACCGTCACCATAGTCGAAATTTCCCTGCGAGCGCGCCAGGATGTCCTCGACCGGCACCTTGAACCATTCGCGCCCGCCGACGATCTTGCACATCTCCGGCTTGTTCTCGGCCTTGTCGCACCACTGCTGGGCCTCCAGAACGGCCATTGTGATGGCCTTGGCGGCATTCGGATTCTTTTCGACGAAGTCAGCCCGCATCGCGAGGCTCTTCTCCGGGTGCTTGGCCCAGAGTTCGCCGGTCGTCAGTGCGGAGAAGCCGATCTTCTGGTGGACGAGCTGGTCGTTCCATGGTTCGCCGACGCAGAAAGCGTCCATGGCGCCGACCTTCATATTCGCCACCATCTGCGGCGGCGGCACCACGATCAGGCTGACATCCTTGTCCGGATCAATACCGCCGGCGGCGAGCCAGTAGCGGATCCACATGTCATGCGTACCGCCCGGGAAAGTCATGGCGCATTTGACTTCCTTGCCGGCGGCCTTGGCCTTGAGGAAGGCCTCCTTCAGCGGCGAGGAGTCGGTGGTGACCTTCATGTCCTTGTAGGCGTTGGAGACCGAGACGCATTGGCCGTCCAGATTGAGCCTGGCGAGGATCGCCATCGGCACTTTCTGGTTGTTCTTGGCGATCTTGCCGGTGCTGAGCAGGTAGGGCATCGGTGTCAGGATATGCGCGCCATCGATACCACCGCCGGCACTGCCGAGCTCAAGATTGTCGCGCGTGGTGCCCCAGGATGCCTCTTTCTTCACCTCGACATCGGGCATGCCGTATTTGGCGAAGAGGCCCTTTTCCTTGGCGACGATCAGTGCCGAGGCATCGGTGAGGGCGATAAAACCGAAAACCGCCTTCTTCACTTCAGGCCCGTCATTCGGGCCAGCCCAGGCGCCGCTCGGCAGCAAGGCGCGGGCTGCGGCGAGAGTCGCCGCGGTGCCGGTGAGGAAGCGGCGGCGGGAAACGGTGACTGTATCGGCCATCTGTAAGACTCCGCGCGCCGGCTTTGGCGCGTCAGTGAGGCGGGTCGGCATTGCCCGCCGGACTTCTCGGCCACCCTTGGCCGGCGAACGCCATCGTCCGCACGGTGCAGTGCAGCAAAGCCTGTGCCAGCCTTCGAATCGGGCAGTTTTCAGGATAGGTGCGCCGGATTGGACCAAAAGGTATAAAGTTTCGGCACATATAAAGTGGTTCGCCCAAATAAAAGGCAAACTAGCGGAGGAGGGCTGCTCCATAGGCAGCTTGCTGCTCCAACAGGCTGCGGGCGACCCGCAGATCGGCCTCCGTGCCTTCCGCCGCCGGGCAGGCGTTGCGGATTTCCACTGCCTGGGCGGGGGTAATGGGCGCGCGCAAGGCGTGGTGGCGGCGCAGCAGTGGCAGGTTGAGCAATTCGCCGGCCATCAGGGCCGCGAGCTGGCGCTGCTGGTTTTGTCCGCCCAGGCTGGTGCAGATTTGCGGCATCACGCCCAGCGCCTGGATCGGCCAGCCACCGGGGGCGACCACGCGGCTCCAGGTCACGAAAAGAGCACCGCCATCGGGCATGGGTGCCACCGATTGGACTAGCCCCTTGCCCATACTGGCACTGCCTACCACCACGGCGCGGCCGCCATCGGCCAGGGCGGCGGCAAGGATTTCCGCGGCACTGGCCGAGCGGCCGGCAATCAGGGCCACAATCGGCAAGCCGCGGCTGACATCGCCTTGATCGGCGAGGAATTCATGCGTGGCGCGTGGGTCGCGCCCCACCGTGCTGGCCACCAGACCGCCATCGAGCAGCGAATCCGCCACCGCGGCTGCCTGGCGCAACAGACCGCCACGATTATCACGCAAATCGAGAATCAAGCCGCGCACGGGCTTCTTGCCGGGCGCCAGCAACTTCTCGATCTCATGGCGCAGCCGCTGATCGGTCACCCGCGAGAAGCCGGCGATGCGCAGCAGGGCGAAATCGCCCAGCCGTTCGCTGAACACCGTCTCTGGCGGCAACTGACTACGCGTCAGCACCACCTCGCGCGGACGCGGCGGCTGGCCCTGGCTTTGGGTTTGGGTCGGAGCAAGCGACAAGCGCACATCGCTGCCTTCCGGCCCGGCCAGGAGATTGGCGACCAGGCTGAGACTCTGATTGGACAGGCGCACCCCGTCGATGGCGGTGATGCGCTCGCCCGGCCGCAGCCCGGCCTGCTCTGCCGGGCTCTCGGCCTGGACCGCGGCAATGGTGACGGCGCCCGGCCTGCCGGCAAGCGTCAGGCCGGTACTCGCCTGGCCCCAGCGCTTGACCTGGTCATCGCCGGCCGGACCTGGCGCCTCGTAGCGGGAATAGGGATCGAGATGGTTGAACAACTCGTCGAAGAAGCCCTGCACCACAGCCTGTGATCCGGCGCGGCGGATCGGCTGGGAGGCTGCCATCGCCATGGCGGCGAGCTGGCTGGCGGCCTGGCCCCATTGCTCGGCCGTGGCTTGCGGCAGTGGCCGGCTCAGCAGCACCCGGTCCCGCCAGGCCAGGCGCAGGGCCGACGGCGTCGCATCGATCGTCAGCAGTGGATCCAGAGCCGAGAGGCCGCGAAGGCCCCAGAGCGCCATCTCCGGGATTTCCACACGTTCCAGCGCACGCGGGGAGATGAAAGCGAGGCCGGCGGCGAAGACATCGGCGACCAGCGCCACGTCGAATTCGTCCGGCACCAATGCCTGCAGTGTGATCGACCCTGGGGGGGAGAGCGGAACCGGCTGGCCAGGCGGCGTTTGCGCGCGCGCCGCCAAGCCAAGGAGGAGGAGCAGAGCCGCGAGACAGATTCCTGCCGGCCTCACCGTCGCTTCGACCGCCCCTGCTTGCCGCTGCCCCGCACATGCTGGCCGACATTCTTCGCGCCCGGCTTAGTGCCCACGATGAAAGGCTTTGGGCCGCCGGCGCCATGTGGACGCGCAGGACCGCGCGTGGCCGGGCCCTGCAGGATGTGGAAGACCAGCCCGCCCGTCACCGGACTCGCCTCGGCCAGACGGACTTCCACCTCCTCGGCGAGGCGGTAGGTGATGCGGGTGCGGCGGCCGCTCAGCGTCTGGGAGGTTTCGTCGTGCATCCAGAAATCATCTTGCAGGGAAGAGACAGGCACGAGTCCGCTCGCACCATTCTCCCGCACAGTGATGAAGATTCCGAAACGCGTCACGCCCGAAATGCGCGCGGCGAAATGCGTGCCGATTTTATCTGCCATGTAGGCGGCGAGGTACCGGTCTATGGCATCGCGTTCGGCCAGCGCCGCGCGGCGCTCGGTGCCGCTGATATGCTCGGCGGTATCCTCGAACGCGGCTGTCTCCTCCTCGGATAATCCGCCAACGCCGAGTTTCAGCCCAGTGATCAGCGCGCGATGCACCAGCAGATCGGCGTAGCGGCGGATCGGGCTGGTGAAATGCGCGTAGCGGGTCAGTGCCAGGCCAAAATGGCCGATATTCTCGGGGCTGTAGGCGGCTTGGGACTGGCTGCGCAGCATCACCTCATTGATCAGTGGCGCCTGTTCGGTGCCAGCCACGGCGCGTAGCACGCGGTCCAGATCGCGCGGATGGATCTGATCGCCCGGCGGCAGGGAGATACCCAGCGTGGAGAGAAAATCCCTGAGATTGCGCTGCTTTTCTTCCGATGGCGGGGCGTGCACGCGATACATGCAGGGGCGATGCAGCTTCTCCAGCTGCTCGGCGGCGGCGACATTGGCGAGGATCATGAACTCCTCGATCAGCCGGTGGCTGTCGAGCCTTGGACGCGGCGCGATCTGGGCAACCTCGCCGACAACGTCGAGCACGACCTTGCGTTCCGGCAGATCGAGATCGAGCGTGCCGCGCTCGATACGGGCAGCGAGCAGCGCGCGGAAGGCGGCGTAGAGATTGCCGAGCTGGCCGTCCGGCAGGCCGAGATCATTGCCCGC
>CANJOG010000292.1 GCA_947475475.1 Acetobacteraceae bacterium | reverse complement strand
CAGCGGCAGCTTGCGCTCATTATTCACCGGGCTGACCGCCAGTGCCTCAATCGTCGAGGTCGGGCCAATCACCATCAGGAATTTCGGGTCTGTGCCAATGCGATTGACCAGGTTGATGCCCTGTCCCTTGTCGCTGCCAGTATCGAAGACTTCCAGCTTAATCGTATTGCCGCCAAGCACACCACTCGCATTGATGTCATCGGCCGCCAGCTTGATGGCATTGCTGTTCGGCACGCCCACAAATGCATAGGGTCCGGTCAGCGCCTGCACCACAGCGATATTGATATCTGCGGCATTCGCCAGCGACGGCGTGGCAAAAGCGGCCAGGGCAGCCCCGGCAAGCAATAGGCGGCGTTTCATGGTGTCTCTCTCCAGCTTTTGTGATTGTTAGAACAACTCAACCGCGACCATGCGGCCCGCGACCATGCGGTGGCAGATGCGGCAAGCGCGCCGGCCAATCCGCCATGCGTGGCGAATCATAGACCGTGACACGCTGATCCTTTCCTAGAATATCCGCATATTCCGCCATCGAGCAGAAATACAGAAACACCAGTTCCCGCCGTGCAATCTTCCACGTCCCGCCAACCCGGCGATACTCGTCCACATACCGCAGCGCCGCCAGATATTGCGCGCCCTTGCGATAGGTCTCCGAATGCGCCGGAATTTCCCCACGCGCAATATCCGGATCGGCATCGTCGAAGTCCAACATCTGCCCGTGCCACCAATGGTAGGACGGGCCAAGTTCCTTGAACACAGCTTCGTAAAGCGTGCGAATACCGCCATGCCCGGTCGCATCAAGTTCGCGCCCGTTCGAGCACAGCACCGCGTCATCGGTGAACACCGAGAGCAATGCATCGATATCCTTCTCGTCGATCGCGCGGCCATAGCGAGTGATCAATTCCGAGAGAGCGGCCCGCGTCTCAAGCCGGTCGATCCGGCGCGCCAGAGTGGCATCCATCGTCATGTCGTCCCGTTTGCTCTTCAAAGTTTACGCAGGATAATTGGCATACTGGCATAGGCATCGTGAAAACTCGCCGCATTGCGCTGCGGTGGCCGCTCCGGATCAAGCTCCAGCCCTGCTCCGAACAACCCGCGCAACAGCCGGACCATCGTGCCCTGCGTCGTCGTATCACCGCTATCGGTCGCTTTCGACAGACCTGTCACCAATGGCCGACCGAGGCACAGATGCACCCCGCCTCCAAATGTCAGCCCCCATGGCGGCGGCTTTTTCGCAATCGGCCGATCCAGATTGAAATAATCAGCATCCGCGCCATCGACGCCCTGATCACGATTGGCGGGCGTAAAGAACAGCGCCACCTGATCGCCCGCCCGGAATGACCGGCCGGACGAAATCGTCACATCCCGCTGCGTCCGCCGCACCAGCACCGGCGCCGGCTGATGCAGCCGCAGCGATTCATTGGCTGCCCGGCGCAGGAATTCCATATCCGCCACTTTTCCACGATCGCCCGGGTGTTCCCGCCACCACTCATTGAGATGCGCAATCACATGCGGCAGCGCATGGGACGTCGTCTGCGTCGCGGCCACCAGGAACAGCGCGCATTCACGCCAGATATAGGAATCCTCGCCCTCTGCCCCGGTCTCACCATGCGAGGCCAGCAAGGTGAGCAGATCGACCGGCAGATCCTGCTTGCCAATCTCCCCGGCACGCATCCGCTCCACCAACGCGATCCGTCTTTGCAGCGACGGCAGCAGAAACTCCTCAATCAGCGCCCGCCGGCCGGCAATTCCTTCCTGCAACACCTCATCGTGATCGCGGGTGGACCACTCCACCCCGACAGCCGCCTCCAGCGTCTCCACCAGGTGCTGAAAGCGCGCGGTCTTCGCTGGCGTATCCACGCCATCCACACCCGTCACCAGCGCCGTGATCCGGTGTAGAAACACGCGCAGCAGCGGCACCAGATCGGCTCGCACCAGCCCATCCGCCCCGCGCGTCGCCTTGAGCTCTTCCAACACCGCGCGAATCACCGGCGCCAGCGCCTCGGTTTCATAATATTCCAGCGAAGCACGAGAGAACATCGACGAGACCATCCGTCGACGCTCAAGATGCGCCGGCCCGTCGGTCATGAGCAGGCAACCCTCGTAAAGCGGCGCACTTTCCCAATGCGCACCCTGATGGAAATCGGGCGAACGAAACACTTCGTCGATCTCCGCGAAGGTGTCGACGCGTGGCATGTCAGCCAGGAATGGCGGAATTTCCGCGACCGGCACGGCTTGCATGGACGTTTCCCGCAGATGTTGTTCTCTCGATTGAGAGCAGGTTGGCCCGCCCCCCGGCCCCAGTCAAGCAAGTCAGAAGGCCATTCTGGAAGCAGAACCGCCTTGGCTTGTCTCCGCCAGCGCGCTTGGCTACAGGTTGCTCAAACCAACGGCGTCGGGCACCGGCGCCGCGTCCTCTCCCATCCGATTCACCCAGCAAGGAAGCCGAGCCATGGCATATGAATATCCGGAATATGTAACGCGGGGCGTCAAGCTCTCCCGCCCCTCCGAGGGCGTGCTGCTGGTCACCATGTCGCGCGGCAAAATGAACGAGATGGATTTCGATCTCCATCACGCCATGGCCGATATCTGGATGTTCATTGACCAGGATCCCGAGACGCTTGTTGCCATCGTCACCGGAGAAGGCCGCGCCTTTTCCGCCGGCGGCGCCTTCGATCTGGAGGAGAAGCTGCGTGACAGCCAGGAATGGCGCCTGCGCATGTGGAAAGACGGCCGCAACATGGTCCACAACATGATCAACTGCTCCAAGCCGGTCATCGCCGCCATCAATGGCGCGGCAGCTGGTGGCGGACTCGCCGTGGCGCTGATGGCCGACATCACCATCGCCGCCAAGAAGGCGAAGATCATCGACCCACACGTCAAGGTTGGCGTCGCTGCTGGTGACCATGCCGCCATCATCTGGCCGCTGCTCTGCTCCATGGCGAAGGCGAAATACTACCTCATGCTCGGCGAGCCGATTCTCGGCGAAGTGGCCGAGCGCATCGGCCTCATCACCGAGGCTGTCGAACAGGACGAGGTCATGCCGCGCGCCCTGCTCGTTGCCCAGAAACTCGCCGCAAGCTCGCCCTCGGCCATCCGCATGACCAAGCACGCCATGAATAACTGGATGCGCATGGCCTGGCCGATTTTCGACAGCTCGCTCGCTATGGAAATCCTCGGCTTTGCCGGCCCCGACATGGCCGAAGGCCTCGCCGCCTTCGTCGAAAAGCGCGAGCCGAAATTCGAACGTTTCTCGCCGGCGTAAGCACCCACGTCCGATCCCCGCCGGCCGCACCAGCAGCCGGCGGAACGCCCCCTATTTCCAAGACTCCCGCCAGGAAAAGACCATGTCCGAGAAACCGAAACTCTCCGGCGCCGAAAAAATGGCGCAGCTCGAAGCCTGGCTGGACAGCAATCACGAAGAGATCATCGAGCCAGAACTGCCGATCATCGACCCGCATCACCATCTCTGGGATCGCGGCGGCCACACCTATCTCGCCCCGCAATTCGTCAAAGAGGCGATGAGCGGCCATAACATCGTCACCACCATCTTCGCTGAATGCTTCTCGATGTATCGCGCCCACGGCCCCGAATCCTATCGCTGCCTTGGCGAGACCGAATTCGTCGTCGGCCAGTCCGCCATGGCAGCGAGCCACACCTACGGCAAGCAGCGTATCTGTGACGGCATCATCGGCACGGTCGACCTGGCACTCGGTGCCGCCGCCGGCCCAATCCTCGACGCCCAGATCATCGCCGGCGCCGGCCGCTTCAAGGGCATCCGCTACGCCACCTCCTACGAACCCGGCGTGCATTCCTCCTACGACACCCATCCCGGCATGTTGCTCGAAGCCCCCGTCCGCGCCGGCTTCGCCGAACTCGCCAAACGCAACCTCACTTTCGATGCCTGGATGT
>CANJOG010000291.1 GCA_947475475.1 Acetobacteraceae bacterium | reverse complement strand
TGATGCGCCGCACTCTCATCCAGCTTGAAATAACTGCCAGTGATCCAGGGCCCGCGCACCTGCAATCCGCCAAAACTCTTGCCATCTCGCGGAAGTTCTTCACCATCCGCACCGGTCACACGCAGTTGCACGCCATAGAGCGCGCGGCCTTGCTTGATCTGGAGCTTGTCCTTCTCGGCCAGCGAGAATCCTGCCTGCTTATTGGTCGGGTTATTCGCCGTGCAGACCGGCGAGGTCTCCGTCATGCCCCAGGCATGCAGCACGCCGACACCATAGGAGCGGAACTGCTCAATCATCACCGGCGGGCAGGCCGAGCCACCAATGGCGACGTGTTCGAGCTTGCCGAGATCTTTCTTGTTCGCGGCCACCCAGTCCAGCATGCCCATCCAGATGGTCGGCACGCCGGCGCTGCGGGTGACACCTTCGGTGACGATCTGATCATGCAGGCTGGCGCCATCCATGCGGAAACTGGGAAAGACCAGCTTGCAGCCGGTCAGCGGCCCGGCATGCGCCATGCCCCAGCCATTCACATGGAACATCGGCACCACCACCAGTGCGCTATCGGCGGCGCGCAGATTGAACACATCCGGCGTGCAGACTGAAATCGCATGCAGCACGGTGGAGCGATGGCTATAGAGCACGCCCTTGGGTTGGCCGGTGGTGCCGGAGGTGTAGCAAAGCCCGGCCGCGGTATTCTCGTCGAATTCCGGGAAGTCGTAGCTGGTCGGCTGGCCGGCGATCAGCTCCTCGTAGCAGAGCAGGTTGGGCAGCTTGCTCTCCGCCGGCATATGCGCGCGGTCGGTCATGACCACGATGGATTTCACGCTCGCCAATTTTGACGCGATCGCCTCAACCAGCGGCAGCAGATTGAGATCGACGAAGATCGCCGCATCCTCGGCATGATTGGCGATGTAGATGATCTGCTCGGGAAACAGCCGAGGATTGATGGTGTGGCAGACCATGCCCGTGCTCGCCGTGGCATAGTAGATTTCCATATGGCGGTAGCCGTTCCAGGCCAATGTCGCCACCCGGTCCCCCGCCTTCAGCCCCAGCGCATCCAGCGCATGCGCCAGTTGCTGCGTGCGCGTCCAGCACTCCCCGTAGGTGTAGCGATGCACCGGCCCTTCGGTTGTGCGCGAGACGATCTCCGTCCCGCTATGGCAATTCGCCGCATGCTGCAGCAGCGAGCTGATCATCAGCGGCATGTTCATCATGGTACCGAGCATTGGCACGTCCCCTTTTTCCCGGTTTCCGGGTTTTGTCCCTGCGCTCCAGCCGCCCTTTCCGGGATGCTCAGAGGCGGAACCCATCAAGCGGGGGGTGGCGCCACCTGCAGCAATGGCCGAAGCCCCATGATGGTAGCGGCATAGGCGAGGAGCGCCAGTGCCAATCCGGCAAAAGCCACCCAGACGTGGAAATGCGCCTCCACCCAGCCCACCATCACAGGGGCGGCCACGAAGCCGGAATAGCCGATCATATACATCAGCGAGATGGTCAGCCCCCGCGCTTCGGGGGGCGCGACCGCGCTGCCCATATCCAGCGCGCCGAGCCAGGCGAAGCCATTGCCGAACCCCACGCCGATCATGGCGATGCCAACCGCGATCAGGCTTGATTGGGCAAAACCATAGGCCAGCAACGCGAATGAGAGACCCATGATCGTATGGCCAGTGGCAACCCGCGGCACCGTGCGCATTGGCCGCGCCAGATAGCCACCAATCGCCACCGAGGTCTGATTGGCCGTGACGATGACACCCAGCAGCACCAGGCTGTTGATATGCAGCACCGATGAAAACATGCTCGGCACCACCGAGACGGTCGGTCCCATGCCGCTGTAGCAAAAGAACCAGGCCAGGCTGGACACCCAGAATGTCAGCCGCGCCTGGCCGCGCAGGCGCACCCAGCCGCGCTTCTTCGGCTGTGGCGGCAATTCCATTCTCCCCACCGCCACCAGCGCCACCAGCCCCACGGCGGTGAAAGCCAGATGCGCCACATAGGGCAGCACGGTCGGCCAGGGCGCATATTCGGCCAGCGCCGCCGCCATGGGCGGGGTCACCACACCGCCAAAGGTCATGCCGACCAGGGCAAGCATCTTGAGCTTGCCGCGCCGGTGCTCGGGGATCCATTCCATCAGCGCGGCGGTCGCAGCGCCGGCGCCAAGGGCGAGCGAGATTGCCTGCAAGGAGCGCCCCGCCACCAGCCACCAGACATTATCGGCCAAGGCGAAAACGATCGATGCCAGACCGATGATCAGCAACGCCGCGATCAGGATCGGCCGCCGCCCATAGCGGTCGGAGAGATGGCCGAGCAGCGGCAGCGCTGGAATAATGACGATGGCATAGGCGCCGAACACCCAGGCGATCATCTCAGTATCGAGGCCAAGCTCGCGGCGATAAATGCCGAAAAGCGGTGTTGGTGTCATCGTACCGGAAAACAGAGCCACCAGGGTCACGGCGGCCACCCAGGCCCGCCAGACCGCGCGCGGGCGCGTTGGCGGCGTTTCCGCGCCGCCCTGCTTTGGCTCCGCCGTCACGTTCACTCCCGGCTCTTCGCCCATGCGCCGGTCTATGCTAGGCCGCCTGCGTCAACAAGCCTGCCATTTTGCCCAATACATGGAGGAAGATATGTCCGATTTGCAGCTTGACCCGGCGCGCACCGCGCTCCTGGTCATGGACTACCAGACCGGGATCATCGAGAATTTCGACAAGGACGGCTCGCTCCTGGCGCGCACCACATCCCTTGTCCAGGCGGCCCGCGCCGCCGGCCTGCGCATCGTCTTCGTCAAGGTCGGCTTCCGCCCTGGCTATCCCGAAGTCAGCCCCAACAACAAGATGTTCAGCCACATCAAGAGCATTGGCCGCTTGCAGGATTCCGTGCTCTGCCCGGGCCTGGCCGAGCCCACGGATGTGGTGGTGACCAAGCACCGCGTCGGCTCCTTCCACGGCACCGATCTCGACATGGTGCTGCGCGCCAATGGCATCGACACGCTGGTCCTGGCCGGCATCGCCACCTCCGGCGTGGTGCTCTCCACGCTCCGCCATGGCTCGGACCTGGATTACCGCTGCATCGTGGTCCGCGATTGCTGCGCGGACGGCAATGCGGCGGCGCAGGACACGCTGATGACGGCTGTCTTCCCGATGCAGGCGGCCGTCACCGATGCCGCCGGCGTCACCGCGGCGCTGACGAAGTAACGCTAGGACTGCCAGACATCCGCGAGCAGGGCTTCCCGGTTCTCCGAGAAGTCCTGCTCGTTGTCCCGCACATTGACCGACGCCTCGATATTGTCCGGCTGGAATGTGTGGCACGCCCCTGCAAAGCGCGGCCCCATATCCAGCGCACGATCCGGCTTCACATTCACGATGCGATGGCCCGAGACCAGGATGCCGCGCCGCAGGATCAGCGCCGCTTCCAGCAGATCCGCATCGCCGGAAATCCGCTCCGGCCAGACCGAGCGGCCATTCACCGAATGCCCCGCCATATCGTGTGGCGCTTCCACATGCGCCTTGTGCAGGTGCCATTCATGCACCAGCACGCCATCGCGCGAGATGCGGGCGATGGTGCGATGCGCCTCACGGTCCGGAATCTCGATTTCATATTGACGCCGCGCGGTCCCACCTTGCGTCACCGCACGCCGCAGATGCGCCAGCGCCAGGCGCGCGGCATCGAGCATATGGGTGCAGTTATGCCCCTGGGTGACTCGCGGCTGATGCTCTGACGGATCGAGTGGCGTGCCCACCAGCGCATGCAGCGCCAGCCCGGCTGTCGCACAGGTGGTCCAGGGAATACGCCGCTCCTCGGTGCTCACCTCAACGATGCGCGTGCCGTCATGGCGCAGATGCACATGGAAATGATGCAGATCGTCCTCGACCGCGCCATGCACCCAGCCACCGGGCGCGGCAATCTCCACACCATTAG
>CANJOG010000290.1 GCA_947475475.1 Acetobacteraceae bacterium | reverse complement strand
GCGGAAGTGCTCGCCGCCGGCGAGGCACTCACCCGCATCGATATCGGCGAGCGTGCCCAAGTGCGCGCGGCCCTTCGCGCGCTGATGGTCCATCGCCGCGAGCATCACGAGATTTTCGACGCCGCCTTCGCGCTGTTCTGGCGCAATCCGGAAGCACTCCACCAGCAATCCGCCGCTGCCCTGCTCGCCGCCGCGCAAAAGCCCGATCAGAAACCCGCCCCAGGTTCGCGCCGCCTCGCCGAGGCCGCCGCCCCGCCGGATGCGCGCGAGAAGAAGCCGGAAGAGCAGGACAAGCAGGAATTCGACGCGGTGCTGACCGCGAGCCAGTCCGAAATGCTCCGCCAGATGGATTTCGAGGCGATGTCGGCCGCCGAGATCGCCGCCGCCCGCACCGCCATCCGCCGCCTGAAACTCCCGCTCGATGCCCGCCCGATCCGCCGCTGGCGGCGTGACCCGTCCGGCCCGCGCATCGATCTGCGCGCCACCTTGCGCGAAAGCATGCGCCGCGGCGGCGAGGTGGTGGATTTCACCATGCTGCGCCGTCAGACCCGCACGCCGCCGCTGGTGGTGATCTGCGACATTTCCGGCTCCATGGCGCGCTATGCGCAAATCCTGCTGCATTTTCTTCACGCCGTCGCCAACGACCGCGAACGCGTCTCGGTGTTTCTGTTCGGCACGCGCCTGTCCAACATCACCCGCGCGCTGCGCCATCGCGATCCGGAAGTCGCCTTCCAGATGGTCGGGCACCTGGTGCAGGACTGGTCCGGCGGCACCCGCATTGGCGAGGCGATCGACCAGTTCAACAAACGCTGGGCGCGCCGCGTGCTCGGCCAGGGCGCGGTCGTGCTGCTGGTCACCGACGGGCTGGAGCGTGACGATCCGGACCTGCTCGCCACGGCCATGGACCGGCTGCACCATTCCTGCCGCCGCCTGATCTGGCTGAACCCCCTGCTGCGCTGGGATGGTTTCCAGCCGCGCTCGCAGGGCATCCGTGCGATGCTGCCGCATGTGGACGAATTCCGCACGGTGCATAATCTGGCGAGTCTGGAGGCGCTGATCGGCCTGCTCTCCGCCCCGGCGCACCGGTCGCGGCGCGGCGGCTGGACGGCGGACAACTGGACCAGAGCGTAATCAGGCCCCAAAACGGACCGAGCAGGGAGTAGGCAGATGAGCGAACCAGGCCAGGACATCGTGCGCGAGGACATTCTCGCCCGCGCCGCCGAATGGCTCGCCGCCGGGGAGCAGGTGGCGCTGGCCACCGTCACTGAAACCTGGGGCTCCTCCCCGCGCCCGCCCGGCTCGCGCCTCGCCGTCACCGTCTCGGGAAAGATGGAAGGCTCGGTCTCCGGCGGCTGCATCGAGGGCGCGGTGGCCGAGGCGGCGATGAAGACCATCGCGTCGGGCGTACCGCAATTGCTTGATTTCGGCATTTCCAACGAAAATGCCTGGGAAGTGGGCCTGGCCTGCGGCGGCAAGCTGAAAGTGTTCGTGGAGAAACTCGGATGAAAACCGCAACCCTCCACGCCCTGCAATCCCGCCGCGAAGCCGGCACGCCGACCGCACTCGCCACGCGCCTCTCCGATGGCGCCCAACTATTGCTCCCTGGCGATGACGCTCCGGCTCCTTTGCGCGACGCCGCCGACAAAGCCCTACACGACGACCGCAATTTCACCATCGAGGTCGACGGCACAACGTGGTTCATCCACGCCTACAACCCGCCGCCGCGCCTCTTCGTGGTCGGCGCCGTCCATATCGGCCAGGCGCTGGCCCCCATGGCGCCGGCGCTGGGCTTTTCCGTCATCATTATCGACCCGCGCCGCGCCTTCGCGACTGATGAGCGCTTCCCCGGCCTGACGATTTCCACCGACTGGCCCGACGAGGCCTTGGACGCATTCAAGCCGGATGGCCGATCCGCCATCGTCACCCTCACCCACGACCCCAAAATCGACGACCCGGCGCTGGACCGCGCCTTGAAATCGTCCGCTTTCTACATTGGCGCGCTCGGCTCACGGAAAACCCATGCGGCGCGGCTGAAGCGCCTCACCGATCTCGGCCACGGTTCCGGCGCACTCGCCCGCATACACGGCCCGGTCGGGCTTAATATCGAAGCCGTCACGGCGCCGGAAATCGCACTCTCCATCCTCGCCGAAATCATCGCCGTGCGCCGCGGCTCGCCACTGGCCCAGAGAAACCCTGCGTGATCTTCGGGCCGACCAGTCTGGAGGAGGCGGAGGGCGCCATCCTCGCCCATACGCAGCGCCTCTCTGGCACTGCGGAAAATCCGGGCCGCGTCATCAAGAAGGGCGCGCTGCTCGACGCCGATGCCATCGCCGCCCTGCGCACAGACGGCATCACCCGCGTGATCGCCGCCCGGCTGGAACACGGCGATGTGCGCGAGGACGAGGCCGCCACCCGCTTTGCCTCGGCACTTTCCGTGCGCAACATCACCCTGTCGCGCGCCGCCACCGGCCGCGCCAATTTCTCCGCCGGCGTGCCGGGCCTGTTGCGCGTCAATGCGGCGGCCATCGACGCGCTGAACGAGGTGGACGAGGCGCTGACCATCGGCACCCTGCCGGATTACAGCATCGTCTCCCCGCGCGAGATGGTCGCCACCGTCAAGATCATCCCCTTCGCCGTCCCCGGCCCCGCCGTCGCGCTGGCGGAAAAAATGGCCGCGCAATCCGGCACCGCGCTGGAAATCCACCCCTTCCGCCGCCTCCGCGTCGGCCTGGTGATGAGCGAACTCAAGGGCCTGAAACAGAGCGTGCTGGACGGCACAGTCGAGGCCACCAAAGCGCGCGTCGAACGCCTCACCGGCACGCTGCTGCCCCCCCGGCGCTGCACCCATGACGAGGCCGCCATTGCGGAGTCCGTCACCGCCCTGATCACCGAGGGCGCACAGCTCATCCTCATCGCCGGCGCCTCCGCCGTGGTGGACCGCCGCGATGTCGGCCCCGCCGCCATTCTCCGCGCCGGCGGGTCAATCCTGCATTTCGGCATGCCGGTCGATCCCGGCAATCTCATCTGTGTCGGCCGTATCGGCGACGTCCCCGCTTTGGTCCTGCCCGGCTGCGCCCGCAGCCCGGCACTGAACGGTATCGACTTTGCGCTGGCCCGTCTCTTCGCCGGCCTCCCCCTCACCGGACGCGAGATCGCAAGGCTCGGCGTCGGCGGCCTGCTCAAGGAAATGCAGGGCCGCCCGCTGCCGCGCGCCAAGGCGGTGCCATCCCGCCCGGAAGATGCGCCGCCTGCCGGCAAGGGCGTGGCCGCCATCGTGCTCGCCGCCGGACTGTCACGCCGCATGGGCAGCGCCAACAAGCTGCTTGCCCTCATGCCGGGCGGCAAGGCGATGATCGCCCGCACGGTGGACAATATCCTGGCGAGTTCGGCCCGCCCCATCATCGTCGTGTTGGGCCACGAGCCCGATGCCATCCGCGCCGCCCTCGGTGGCCGCCCGGTTCGCTACATCACCGCCACCGATTACGAGGAAGGCCTCGCCGCCAGCCTGCGCGCCGGCATCGCAGCCCTGCCGCAAGAGGCACGCGCCGCCCTGATCTGCCTCGGCGACATGCCGCTGATCCCCGGACGCGTGCTGGACCGGCTGATCGAGACCTATGACCCCGATGAGGGGCGCCTGATCGTCCAGCCCATCCATGAGGGCAAGCCCGGCAACCCGCTGCTTTGGGACCGCCGCTATTTCCCCGATATTCTCACCTTGACCGGCGATGCAGGTGCTCGCCGCATCCTGGCCGAACACGCCGACGCGCTGGCCGAACTCCTCTGCCCCGAACCCGGCGTGCTGCGCGATTTCGACACGCCCGAGGCGCTCGCCGAAATCACCGCCTGAGCGCCCTTTCCCCTGGCAATGCCCGCCAGCCACCGCCATGTTGCGCCCAATGTCCGCAACCGCTTC
>CANJOG010000289.1 GCA_947475475.1 Acetobacteraceae bacterium | reverse complement strand
GGCGCTGAATATCAAGCAGGTGCGCAATCTGTCTGGCCGGATCGAGGGACTTGCCCATGCGCTGATCGATTCCTTCATCGATCGCGGCGAGTGCGATTTTCCCGAGGAATTCGCCTTTCCGCTGCCGGGCATCATCATTGCCGAGCTGATTGGCATGACCAGTGAGGAGTGGCCGCTCTATCGCAAATGGGCGAATGCCATCCTGTCCTATTCGATGCAGAAACTCACGCCGGACGAGCTGCGCGCGGCAGCCGAGATCGAACTGGAAATGCAGCATGCGGTGGCGGCGATTCTGGAAGATCGCCGGCGCAATCCGCGCGAGGACCTGATGACGGGTCTGGTGACGGCGTATGAGGATGAAGAGCCGCTCTCGATGCATGAATTGCAGAGCGTCATGCATCAGCTGATTTCCGGCGGATACGATACCGTGCCGAATGCCATGAGCCACATCATGCTGCGGCTGATCGAGCATCCGGAGATGGTCGAGCGTCTGCGGAATGATCGTGGGCTGACACGCAACTTCATCGATGAATGTCTCCGCCATGAAGGCCCGGTGCAGGCGCATATCCGCCGGGTGACGCAGGATGTGACGCTGCATGGCGTGACCATGCCGGCGGGCTCGTTCTGCATGCTGCGCTGGGGAGCAACAGGCCGCGACGAGTCGAAATTTCCCGATCCGGACACGTTAATTCCCGAGCGTGAGAACGCCGTGCGCCATCTCGGTTTCGGCGCCGGGCCGCATGTCTGCCCCGGCATGATGCTGGCGCGGCAGGAACTGACGATCGGCGTGAATGTGTTGCTGGAGCGGCTGGACGATTTCAAACTGGCCAGGCCGCTGCCGAGCCCGACGCACAGGCCGAGCGTCGTGCTGCATCAGCTGCGCGAGCTGAATATCAGTTTCCGCAAGCGGAGATAAGGGGTTTCGAGAATAGGGCGTACGGTTGAGCCCACCCTGCGTGGATTATATGTCCGGCACGCTGGCGAGCGCGCTCGGGCGGGAGAGCAGGCGCGCACTCCAGCTTGCGATGGCCTGTGGCGGCGTGATCTCCATCAGCGGCAGGAAGTACAGAAACGGGATATAGGCGATATCGGCCAGGCTAAACTGGTTGGCGACGAGATAGTCCTGATCCGCCAACTGGTTTTCCAGTATGTCGAGATGGCGCTCGATCTCCGCCCTGGCCGTCGTGATGGCGGCGAGGTCCCAGCGTGCTTGTGGCAGGAAGCGCTTGGGGAAGACGATGACACCTGCCGGGCGGGCGAATTGCGCGTCGCAGAGGCGCAGATGCATGTCCACCTGTGCCCTGCCGCGCGCATCTTCGGGCATGAGCGGTGACGCGGGCCGCGTCTCCTCCAGATAGCGCAGCATGGCGGCGGATTCGTAAAGGATGAAGCCGTCATCGTCGATGGTTGGCACACGACCATAGGGATTGAGCGCCAGATAGGCGGGTGCGCGATTTTCGCGGGCGGCCATGTCGAGAATGACCGGCGTATAGGCGATGTTTTTCTCCGCCAGGGCGATGACGACGCGGCGCGCATAGGTGGAGCGGGGGTGATGGTAGAGGGTCAGCATGATGGCTCCTGTTTCCGTGCCGAGTTTCTAAATCGGCAGGCTGATATGCGCCCGTAATCCGCCGAGCGGACTGTCTTCCAGCATGATTTCGCCGCCATGGGCGCGCACGATATCGCGCGCGATGGTCAGGCCGAGCCCGGTGCCGCCGACTGCGCCGGATTCGAAGGGGCGGAAGACGGATTCCCGTTTTTCGGGCGGAATGCCGGGGCCATTGTCATCGACAGTGACATGCACGATGCGGCCTTGCCGTTCGGCGTGTAAGCTGACGCGGCTAGCGTGGCGGCTGGCATTTTCGACGAGATTGGTGACGGCGCGGCGGATCGCATCCGGGCGCAGCAGCAGGGTTAGCAAGGGCGGTGTGTCGAGCCTGATCTCGGTGCCGCCACGGCGGGCACCTGCGGTGATGTCTTCGAGCAGGGAGGAAAGATTGACCGGCTGCGCCTGCTCGGCGCCCTCGCCGCGGGCGAAAGCGAGATAGCCGCTGATCATGCGTTCCATCTCGTCGAGATCGGTGCGCATTTCGGCAAGTTCGGTGCGTGTCTCGTCGGTTTCCGGCAGCATCTCGACGGCGAGGCGCAGGCGCGTCAGGGGCGTGCGCAGATCGTGGCTGACGCCGGCGAGCATTTCGGTGCGCTGGGAGAGGAAACGGCGGATGCGTTCCTGCATGCGGTTGAAAGCGCTGGAGGCCTGGCGGACTTCGGTGGCGCCTTCCGGGCGGATCGGGCCGACATCACGGCCCATGCCGAATGCCTCGGCGGCCTTGGCGAGGCGGCGGATGGCGCGCACCTGGTTGCGCAGGAAGAGTGTGGCAATGACGCTGAGCAGCAAGGCGCTGCCCACGACCCAGGCAACGAAGATATACACGGCGGGTGTATAGAGCCGTTTGCGGGGCGCCTCGACCCAGAGCACGCTGCCGGGCAATTCCACCTGGATGAGAACGCGAAAGTCATCGAAGCGCCAATCCATCGTGTAGGGCAGCTTGATGGTTTGCTTCAACGCCGCGTCCAGCTCGTCATCGAAGGGGCCAAGCTCGTTGACGAAGGGCACGATACGCAGGCTGGCATTGTCTTCCAGCCGCATGTTCAGCGACAGGGCGGAATGTGCGGTCTGGATGATCCAGGCGCGTTGTGCCGGATCCTGTGTCGATCGCAGCAGGTCAATGACGAGGGAGATTTCGCCAACCACGGCGGCGGAATAGCGGCGGGAGACGACGTCGAGATGGCTGCCGTAGAAAATCTGCAAGGCGATGGCCTGCACGATGAACATTGGCGCCAGCAGGATCAGCAGCGAGCGGCCGAGCAGGGAGCGCGGCATCAGCCGCCGCAACGCCTGCTCGATACCGCGTCCCATGCCGAAGCGCATGCTAATTACCCGGCTTCAGTACGTAGCCGCGGCCGCGCACCGTATGCAGGAAGCGTGGCTCGCGCGGATCCGTTTCGATCTTGCGGCGTAGGCGGGTGATCTGCACATCGACCGCGCGTTCGCCGACATCGTCGCTGCCCAAAGCTGCGGCGATGTCCTCGCGGGTGAGGACTTCATTGGCCTTCTGGGCCAGGGCGGTGAGCAAGGAGGCCTCGCCGCCGGTGAGATAGATGGTGCCGGCTTGTGGGCTGGCGCCGAGGCGGCGCAATTCGGCGCGGGCGAGGTCGAATTCGAGCCTTCCAAGTGGGATTGTGGTGTGCGCCGGGACGGGGATCGACGGTCCGGCGCGGCGCAGCATGGCGCGGATGCGCAGTACCAGTTCGCGCGGGTCGAAAGGCTTGCCGAGATAATCATCGGCGCCGCATTCGAAGCCGGCGATGCGGTCTTCCGGCGCGCCGCGCGCGGTCAGTAGCAGGATGGGCGTGGTGGCGCCCGCATCGCGCAAGCTGGCGGTCAGTTCGAGGCCGGTCTCTCCGGTGCCGTCCGGGCCAGGCATCATGACGTCCAGCACCATCAGGTCCGGCTGGATAGCACCGAGGCTGGCGCGGGCGGCGCGGGCATTTTCCGCGGAAGTGACGCGGAAGCCCTGCTGGGCGAGGTAGCGGGCGAGTTGGGCGCGCAGTCGGTCATCGTCTTCCACGACCAGGATATGCGCGCTCTCGCTCACGGCGCGTCAATCCGGCCAGCAGGAACGGGCGGTGGTCAGCGCAACCTCGGATTGCCGCGGTCCAGATAGAGCTTGGCCTGCTCGTCCATCAATTGGCGCATGACGCGGCGGAAGCCATCGACGGCGCTGGTGCCGGCGGCGGCGAAGGCGGCGGAGAGCTTGTCGCGCTGGCGCTCGAACAGGCGGCGTTCGAATTCAGCGCCCTTTTCGGTCAGGGTCAGCAGGCGCTGGCGGCGATCGGCGGTGCCGGCTTCCTG
>CANJOG010000288.1 GCA_947475475.1 Acetobacteraceae bacterium | reverse complement strand
GTAGCCGCCGATGCCGCGCACCACGCCATCCACGATGCGCTTGGTGCGGGGATTCTCGGGCCGGCCGAAGCGGAGTGCATTCAGGTTGGCGATCGGCCGGGCGCCCATGGTGAAGACATCGCGCAGGATGCCGCCGACGCCGGTGGCCGCCCCCTGATAGGGCTCGATGAAGCTCGGATGGTTGTGGCTCTCCATCTTGAAGATGGCGGCCAGGCCCTCGCCGATATCGACGACGCCGGCATTCTCGCCGGGGCCGTGGATGACCCAGGGCGCGGTGGTGGGCAATTGCTTCAGCCACACGCGGGAGGATTTGTAGGAGCAATGCTCCGACCACATGACGCTGAAAATGCCCAGCTCGGTGAAGCTCGGCGTGCGGCCCATGATGGACAGCACTTTGTCGTATTCATCCGCGCTCAGGCCAAACTGCTTGGCGAGCGCCGCATCGACTGTCTTGGTCATCTTAAGCTGCCAGTGCCTGAACGAGGCCATCGAAGAGAGGCTTGCCATCCTCGCCGCCCATCAGCGGATCGACGAGGTCTTCCGGATGCGGCATCAGGCCGAGCACGCGGAAATTGTCGCTGTAGATGCCGGCGATGGAACGCGCGCTGCCATTCGGGTTGACCGAAAGGGTCACAGCGCCATCGGGCTCGGCATAGCGGAAAGCGACGCGGCCTTCGCCCTCAAGCCGGTCCAGCGTCGCGTCATCGGCGAAATAATTGCCATCGCCATGCGCCATCGGGGCGCGGAAGGTGCTGCCCTTTGCGTAGCCGCGGGTAAAGACGGTGTCGTTGCGTTCGACGCGGAGGTAGCAGTCGCGCGAGATGAAGCGCAGCGAGGCATTGCGCAGCAGCGCGCCCGGCAGCATTCCGGTCTCGGTGAGGATCTGGAAGCCATTGCAGACGCCGAGCACATAACCGCCAGCTTCGGCGAATGTCCGCACGGATTGCATCACTGCGGATTGCCCGGCCATGGCGCCGCAGCGGAGGTAATCGCCATAGGAGAAACCGCCGGGGATGACGACGAGATCGAGGCCGCTGAGATCGGTCTCAGTATGCCAGATCATCCGCGGCGCGCGACCGGTGCTGCGCTCCAGCGCGATCGCCATGTCGCGTTCGCGGTTGATGCCCGGGAAGACGACGATGCCAGCTTTCATATCACGTCCAATGTCGAAAAACGTAGCCCGGATGGAGCGCAGCGCAATCCGGGTGCGGCCTGTCGCAGCCAACCCGGATGACGGCTTCGCCTCCATCCGGGCTACGGGAATGCGCGGTTCAGCTCTTCTTGCAGGGAAAGGCGCTGGCGAAGATCGGCGTCATGATGGTCGAGCCGGTCTGGTGGCGGATTTCCGGCTTGGCCTGAAGTTCCTTCAGGGCCATGTCGCGGAACTGCTTCACGGTCGCACCGGCGGGGAAGCAGATATTGCCAGCCTTGGCCGTGTTGATGGCATCCGCCACTCCGGCGAGATAGCCGTCGCAGGCGGCGAGTGCGTCGGCCTTCTTGGACGAGCAGGCCTCCAGCAGTTTTTCGCCGGTGATATTGGCGTGTGCGACGCCAGGGGCGATGGCGATGCCAGCGGCGATAAAGATACCAGCGATTGGGGCGTATTTCAGAAAGCGCATGATCAGGCCAACTCCACCTTGAAGCTTTCGATGACGGTATTGGCGAGCAGCCGGCGGGCCATCTCCTCGGCGGCCGCGCGGGCGCGGACCGGGTCGGTTTCAGCCAGTTCCAGCTCGATCACCTTGCCGGCGCGGACTTCCCCGACACCGGAGAAGCCGAGATTGCCGAGCGCATGGCCGATGGCCTTGCCCTGCGGATCGAGCACGCCTTCCTTCAGCATGATGGTCACGACGGCTTTGGTCATATCGTTCTCTTCAGTTGGTGCAACAAGGTCTCGCCCCGGCTGAATCGCTGGGGCGAGGTTCCTACTGCATCGTCTCGGGGCCCTTCATGTCGCGCGTGCCGGCTTCCGGGAGGATTCCGAGGCGCTTGGCGACTTCCTGGTAGGCCTCTTCAACGCGGCCGAGATCGCGGCGGAAGCGGTCCTTGTCCATCTTCTCGTTGGTCTTGGAATCCCACAGGCGGCAGTTATCCGGGCTGATTTCGTCAGCGAGGACGATGCGCATCTCGTCATTCTCATAGAGACGGCCGAATTCCAGCTTGAAATCGACCAGCGTGATGCCGACGCCGAGGAACAGGCCGGTGAGGAAATCATTGATGCGCAGGCTCAGTGCCACGACATCATCGAGGTCCTGGGTATTGGCCCAGCCGAAAGCGGTGATGTGCTCCTCGGCGACCATCGGGTCCTTCAGCGCATCGCTCTTGTAGTAATATTCGAGGATGGAGCGCGGCAGGCGGGTGCCTTCGGGGATGCCGAGGCGGGTGGACAGGCTGCCGGCGGCGACATTGCGGATGACGATCTCGAGCGGGATGATCTCCACCTCGCGGATGAGCTGCTCGCGCATGTTCAACCGGCGGACGAAATGGGTCGGGATGCCGATTTCCTGCAGGCGGAGCATGAGATGCTCGCTGATGCGGTTGTTCAGCACGCCCTTGCCGGTAATCGTGCCCTTTTTCTCGGCATTGAACGCGGTGGCGTCGTCCTTGAAATACTGGACGAGCGTGCCGGGCTCAGGACCCTCGAACAGGATCTTGGCTTTGCCCTCATAGAGCTGGCGGCGACGGGCCATTCTGCATCCCCTGGTTCGCGCCACGGCCGAATCAGAAACGACGGCGCACCCCCAGGATCACCATGACCTCGGGGCGCGGCCGGTCCGGCGGGCGCGCGGGCGGTATAGCAGCCGGGCAGGCCCCCCGTCACGTCCCGCGCGTCAATGCAGCCGTGCCGGGAGGGGGCAGCGGGGCGGAAATAAGCGGAAATGCTAGGCGGACAGCGCGATGTCGGCAAAGGAGGTGCGGTCTGGCCGTCCTGGGGCGAAGCGGAAAATTGGCACGCCTTGGGCGGGCAAAGCGATCAGGGCGGAGGAGACGGTGCCGAATCCGGGCAGACCGTTGCCGCCCGGTGGAATGTTCATCTCAGCGCCAGTGGGAAAGTCGCGGCAGAGCAGTGAGGTCCAGCCGGCCCAGTCGGCGCTTGCCGGGTCGGGCAGGGGGGCGTCGGTCAATCCCGGCAGATGGGCGGCGATGCGCTCGCCGGAGATGTCGTTGGGGTCGTGCGCGGTGACCATGAAGCGGCCTTCGCGGAGCGGGATCGGCTCGGGATGGCCAGCGCCCAGGCCGCGCAGGAAGATCGCCCCGGCCCGGTCGGCCAGCACCATGTTGAAGGTGCGGAAGTGACCGGCGTCGAGAGCCCTGATGCGGGCGGCGGCTGCCTCGGCGGTCGGCTCGGCCAGGGCCAACAGCGGCAACTCGCCCCGGCTGCGCCGTGTGGCGTCGGGGCCGAGGCTGCCTTGGCGGTTGAGGATGGCGGCGATCACGCCATGCCGGTTGATGCCGAGCCAGGTACCGCCGGCCGCGCGGTCCCGCCCGGCGATCACGCCCGGATAGTCCGGCCAGTATTCCCCCGGCGCGTCCCAGGCACGGCTGATCATCTCGTCGCGATTGGCGGCGAGCAGCAACGGCCAGTCATGGCCGGGACGGACCGCCAGGATGACGGTGCACATGCGGCAGGCTCAGGCGGACGGACCGGCCTCGCCGAACACGCGGGTGTAGATGCGGTCGAGATTGGCGAGATGCATCTTCACATCCATCGCCGCATCCAGCACTTCCGGCGGCACGCGGCCGGCGACTTCGGGGTCGGCGGCGAGATTGTCGCGGAAGGAGCGGCCATCCGGCGTGCCCAGCTTCGTCCAGGTCTCCATCGCATTGCGCTGGACGATCCGGTAGGCGTCCTCACGCAGAATGCCGGAGCGGGTCAGTGCCAGCAGCACCTCGCCGGAATGGACCACGCCGCCGAGGCT
>CANJOG010000287.1 GCA_947475475.1 Acetobacteraceae bacterium | reverse complement strand
TTTCCTGGAGGAATATTCGCACTCCTCGGCGCCAGAGATATTCCTCGCAGCGTGTGCGCGCGAGACCAAGCGGATCCATCTCGGCACCGGCATCGCCCTGATGCCGCCGCCCTACCGCCATCCCGTGCGCGTGGCCGAGGCGATCTCCACGCTCGATCTCGTTTCTGGCGGTCGCGTGGAATGGGGAACGGGAGAATCCGCGACAGGAATGGAACTCGACGGCTTCGGCGTTGATCCGGAACACAAGAGCGAGATGTGGCGCGAGGCCACCGAGCATGCCGCGCACATGATGGCGATGACTCCCTATCCCGGCCACGAGGGCAAATTCTTCTCCCTGCCCTGCCGCAATGTCGTCCCCAAGCCCGTGCAACGGCCGCATCCGCCGCTCTGGGTTGCCTGTTCGCGACGCGAGACAATCCACCGCGCCGCCCGCAACGGCCTGGGTGCGCTGGCGTTCGCCTTTATCGATCCGCGCGATGCGGAAAAATGGGTCCAAGAATACTACGACATCATCAAGTCCGACGAATGCGTGCCGCTCGGCCATGCGGTGAACGCCAATGTCGCCTTGGTCAGCGGCATGCATTGCGATGAGGACGAAGCACGGGCGATTGAGCGCGGCCTCGACGGATTCATGTTCTTCGGCTTTTCGTTGGGCTATTGGGGAATGTACGGCGATCATGTGCCCGGACGTTCACGCCTCTGGCAGGAATTCCTGCGGGTGAAGGACAATCTGCCCACCAATATCGGCCGGAGCGGCATCGGAACCCCCGCGCAGATTCGCGAACATTGCCTCAGCTACGAGCAGGCGGGAATCGACCAGGTCATTTTCGTGACCCAGCATGGCTGGACGCGCCACGATCATATCTGTGAATCACTGGAATTGTTTGGCCGGGCAGTGATGCCTGAATTCCAACAGCGCGAGCCCGCTGCCGAGGCGCGAAAGCAAGCCGAACTTGCCCCCTATCTGGCCGCCGCCATGCGCCGAAAAGGCGGCCTCCAGCCAATGAAGGATGATGAAATCCCACGTATCCGGATGGCGGCCTTGAAAAAGCAGGTGGTCAACGAAGCCAAGACCGCGTTCTTTGGCGACCGCGCCATTCCGATCCCAATCAACGATCCATTGGCACCACGGTCATAAAGGTTTGACCGTGCAGAGCGCATGCGCTCCACAGCTACGCCACGATTTTGCAAAATTGCTCCCGATATCGTCGTACCACATTGCTCGCGGCGAGATCGGCCAAAGAACGAGACAAAAACAAAAAGCCAAGAACGAGGAGGAACAATGCGCAGTAAAGCATTTTTGGGCGTCTTAGCGACCGTGCTGCTCGCCAACAACCTGATTGCGGCAGGCCAAGCCAAGGCAGAGGAAATCACCGTTGTCTCGGTGCATTCGCAGACTGGCCCAGTCGCCTTTCTTGGCGTGGGGGCCGCAAATGGCGTCAAAATCGCGGTCGAGCAGTTGAACGCCGCGAAATTCCTCGGCAATGACACGCTGAAGTTGCTCGTCTTCGACGATGCCACGACCACCTCGCAAACGCAGGTCATGATCAACCGCGCCGCCCTCCAGGAAAAAGCGCTGATCGTTTTCGGCCCCAGTGATTCCGTGCGTTCCGCCGCAGTCGGCCCGCTGGTCAATGAGCTGAAGATCCCGACCGTCACCACCGGATTCACCGAGGTGCCGTTGGCGAACGGTCCCTGGATGTTCAAGATCACCACCAATTCAGCCGGCCAGGTCATGCCGCTGGCGGAATACACCGCCGAGAAGATCAAGCCAAAGCGCTTCGCCGCGGTCTATCTACGCGACAACGAGGCGCAGATTTCGCCCATGCGGATGATCACCGATTACCTCGCCGGGAAGGGCACAGAGATCGTCGCGCGCGAGGGCATCGCGGTGACGGACAATGATTTCGCGGCCATTGCCACCAAGATCGCCGGGATGAAGCCGGATGCGGTCTATCTCGGAACCAATGCCGAGCAGGCCGCCAATATCGTCATCCAGCTCAAGCAGGCCGGCGTAGACAAGAATATTCCAATTCTTGGCCTCGGCGGTTTCGGCCCCGACTATATCCGCGCCGGCGGTGCGGCGATCGATAATTCCTATGCTGTGGCGGATTTCAATCCAGAGAATGGCCGCAAAGATACGAACGATTTCGTCGAACTCTATCAGAAGCGGTTCGGCCTCATCCCAGACAATTGGGCCGCAGTCGGCCATGCCTCCATGGTCGTCGCCGCTCACGCGATCCGCAATGCCGGCCCGAATCCAACGCGCGACCGTGTGCGTGAGGAGTTGATGAAGCTTAAGGACGTGCCGGTTGTGATCGGCGGCGGCAAGTGGACAGAGACCCCGAGCCGGGTGCCAAATTACGGCATGCAGATCGTGCAGATCATGGGTGGCAAAGTCTCGCCGGCCCCATGAACCGCGTGTACGGCGCCGCGCCCCGCGCGCGGCGCCCTTCGCCTCAGTAGCCGTGACTGCGTGACGCCGGGCACCGCCAAGTTTGGAGGAAGCAGGAATGAAATTCGACCTTTCGGGGTACAGGCACATCAAAGTACGCCCGGTCGCGGGTGAGATCGGCGCGGAGATCGACGGCGTCGATCTCTCCCGGCCGCTCAGCGATGCGGTGTTCGCCGAACTCCACCGCGGCTTTCTCACCCATCTCGTGCTCCAGTTCCACGATCAGGTGCTGGATGCTGACAGCTTCGCCGCTTTCGGCTCCCGCTTCGCCCCGCTGGCGCGCTCCAAATATCTGAAGGCCGTGGAGGGTAATCCGCTTGTCCACCGCCTCACCCGGGAAGCGGATGTGCCAGGCTCTGCGCGTAATGTCGGCGATCGCTGGCACGGCGATCTCTCGCCCTTTGAACGCCCCACCGCCGGCTTTGGCCTCTACTGCTTGGAAGCGCCCGACTATGGCGGCGACACCATGTTCTCCAATCTCTACACGGCCTACGAGGCGCTTTCGGATGGCATGAAGACGCTGTGCGAAGACCTGATTGTCATCCACTCCTCATCCGGCGTCTTTGGCACCGGCGGTCAGGGTGGAGACGGCGCGCAAAAGCGCATGATCCATAAAGGCATGGAAAAAGGCTACGACATCGCCGAGGATATTTTCGCCAACCTCAATCGGGAGATGGAACATCCGCTCATCCGCATCCATCCCGAAACAGGCCGCAAAGTCCTCTACATCACCGGCGAATACTGCATCCGTCTCAAGGACATGACGGAAGCGGAAAGCCGTCCGCTGCTCGATTTCTTCAACCGCCATGTCACGCGGCCGGAATTCACCTGCCGATTCCGCTGGCGCAAGGGGAGCGTCCTCCTGATGGATAACCGCTGCACCCAGCATTACGCAGTGAACGATTACGAAGGGTTCCGCCGCGACATGCTCCGCATCGAGCTTGACGGCGAACGCCCCTTCGGCCCCGCCATGCCGCGCTTGCCGGATGCCGCTGACTAGAGCGGTACGCCACCGGGAAGAGACGAAATTGGAAGAGTGACGCAATGACCTACGATCTCATCATCCGCGGCGGCTCTGTGATCGACGGTACCGGAGCACCAGCGCGCACCGCCGATATTGGTATTCGCAATGGCAAGATCACAGCTATTGGCAAGCTTACCGAACCAGCACAGGAAATCATAGACGCCTCCGGCGCGGTGGTCACCCCCGGCTTCGTAGATGGCCACACCCATTTCGATGCGCAAATCAACTGGGACCCGATGGGCTCCTGCGCCTCCTGGCATGGTGTGACCTCCGTCGTGATGGGCAATTGCGGCTTCACGCTGGCCCCCTCGCGCGCGGATGCGCGCGCACTGGTCGTGCGCAATCTCGAACGCGCGGAAGACATCTCGGCCGCCGCCATGGCGCAGGGCATCACCTGGTCATGGGAAACCTTCCCCGAGTATCTCGACGTGCTGGAAAAGA
>CANJOG010000286.1 GCA_947475475.1 Acetobacteraceae bacterium | reverse complement strand
ATGCCGCGCCATTGATGCTCAATCGGGGCGATGAAATCGGCGAACTCGGCACGGCGCTGGCCCGCATGACCGATGCCATCGCCGAGCGTGAGGATCATATCCGCTATCAGGCCAGCCACGACCCGGTCTCCGGGCTGCCCAACCGCCAATCTCTTGCCGACTCCATCGGCGCGGCAATGACGCTGGACGCGCTCGGCCAGGCCCATCCGGGCCATGCCGCCACTCAGACCGGCACTGGCGGACAATGCGCCGTTATTGTGCTGAGCCTGGTGCGCCTGCAGGACGTCGCCAATACGGTCGGCCGCGAACTCGCAGAGCGCATCGTGCGCGATAGCGGCCAGCGCCTCGCCACCCTCTGCGCCGACGCCCCGCTCGGCTGCGTCGCCGAACGCTCCTTCGCGGTCTTCCTGCACGGCGACGCCAATGCGGCCAGCGCGCTGGCGGAAAGCCTGGTGCAGGAATTCGACATCCCCTATCGCGAGGGCGATATCACTATCGACACCTCGGCTGCCGCCGGCATCGCCATCGCCCCCGAGCATGGCACGGACGCCGCCCAGCTCCTGCGCCGCGCCGAAATCGCCGTGCACGCCGCCCAGAAGACCGATCGCCGCGTCGCCGTCTACCAATCCGGCACCGACCCGCACCGGCTGGAACTGCTCTCTTTGATGAGCGAATTGCGCCGCGGTCTGGCGGAGGGCGAACTCAAGCTGTTCTTCCAGCCCAAGATCGCCCTGCCCTCGCGCCAACTGGTCGGCGCCGAGGGGCTGGCGCGCTGGATTCACCCCAAACGCGGCATGATTCCGCCCGACAGCTTCATCCCGCTCGCCGAGGAGACCGGCAATATCCAGCTCCTCACCCGCTTCGTACTGGCAGCCGGAATCGCCCAGGCCGCCGCCTGGCGCCGCGCCGGCCATTCCTTTCGCGTGGCGCTGAACATCTCGGTGCGCGACCTCGCCGATGCCGGACTGCCCGGCCGCATCGCCGCCCTGCTGGCCGAACACGATCTGCCGGCCGGCGCCATCGAGCTGGAAATCACCGAAAGTGCCATCATGGGCGAGCCGGATTCGGCCATCCTGGTGCTGCGCCAGATCGCCGACCTCGGCGTCGGCCTGGTGATCGACGATTTCGGCGTCGGCCAGTCCTCGCTCGCCTATCTCAAGCGTCTGCCGGTCTCCGCCCTGAAGATCGACAAGGCTTTCGTCCTTAACCTCGCCCATAGCGCCGATGATCGCACCATCGTCCGCTCCATTGTCGATCTCGGCCACCAGATGGGATACCGTGTCACCGCCGAGCGGGTGGAGGACATGACCAGTCTGGATTTGCTCACCACCAAAGGCAGCGACGAGGCGCAGGGCTATGCCATCTCCCGCCCGATCCCGGCCGAGGATTTCGAACGCTTTGCCGTAAGCTGGGCCGCCGCCGCCAGTGGAGCGGCTCCAGGAGCAGCGGCAGCCGGAGCAGTGGCTCCCGGCGTAGCAGCGCCAGTCACCCCGGCGGAAATCATGGGCGTGACGTCATGATGCGTCTCCTTCTGCTCCTGGCCATGCTCGTCTGCGCCACCGCCGCGCGCGCCCAGGATGTGCGGATTTCCGGCCTGGCCGATTTCCGGCTCGTGGCACCCTCCGGCCAAGACAGCTTCCTCAATGGCGGGCTCGGCAAATTCCGCTGGGGCAGCCAGGATCATGGGGTCCACGCCGATATTGGCGGCCTCTATCTGCGCGGCATCGCCACACTCACGCCCGAACTGATCGCGGTCGGCGAAATCATGGGAGGGCGGCAACAATCCCACCCCGTGGACCTGCTCGATGCTTATCTGCGCTGGCGCCCGGTCTCGACCACCCCGCTGCGCGCCAGCTTCCGCGCAGGCGCCTTCTTCGTCCCGGTCTCGCTGGAAAATGGCGGCATCGGCTGGACCTCCACCTGGACACTCACCCCATCGGCCATCAATGCCTGGATCGGCGACGAACTGCGCACCATTGGCGGCGAGGCGACCGTCGAATGGCGCGGCGACTTTGGCAAGCTCGAAGCCGTGGGCTCGATCTTCGGCTGGAACCAGACCGCCGGTGTGGCGCTGTTCGACCGTGGCTGGAGCTTCAGCGACCGCACGCTCGGCCTGTTCGGCCGCCTGCGCCGGCCCGTCGCGGTGGCGCGCAGCACGTTCGGCGCCAATCCGCCAACCTACTGGGCCGATGAATTCCGCCAGTTCAACAAAGCCGCCGGCTATTATGCCGGACTGACCTACGAATCCCCCGAGGATGGCCGCATCTCGCTGCTGCATTACGACAACCAGGCCGATCCGACCTCGCATGATTCGAATAATTTCGGCTGGCGCACACGCTTCTGGAGCCTCGGCCTGTCGACCGAGTGGAATGGCGTGACCATCCTGGCCCAGGCCATCACCGGCTCGACTGCTTTCACCCCCTCCGCAGTCTGGTCGAGCACAACGAAATTCTGGGCCGCCTATGTGCTCGCCGGCTACGAGGTGGGCGACATGCGCTATGCGCTGCGGCTGGACCGGTTCGGCAGCAATGAGCGCCACCCCTTCGGCGGCCTTATGATGGGCGAACTCGGCACCGCGCTCACCGCCGCCGCTACCTGGTCAGCGCGCGAGTGGCTCAAGATTACCGCCGAGGTGGTCGGTATCGACTACCACCGCGAACAGCGCCGGGCCGACGGGCTGAAACCGCACGCGCAGGAAGTTCAGGCGCAATTGGGCGTGCGCGTCTCATTCTGATAGAGTGGGGATGGAACAACGTCCTCATCACAAGAATGAGCAACAATGACAAACACCACGTCCCGCACCACCCCGTCTCTCGGCCGCCGCGCGCTCTCCCTCGGCGCCGCGTCACTCGCCGCCCTGCCCGCTGCCGTCCGGGCGCAATCCGCCGATGGCGGCCTCGCCGCGTTGACCGCCGCCGCGAAAACAGAAGGTGAGCTGGTGTTCTACACCGGCGCCACCGAAGTCGTCGCCCGCCGCGCCGCCGAGGCGTTCAGCGCCAAATATGGCATCAAGACGAGCTTTACCCGTATTGCCGGCGGCCCGCTGCTCCAGCGTTTCGGCGCCGAAGCCTCGGTCGGCACCTTTGCCGCCGATCTCATCCTGGTTGCCGGCGGCGCGGTGGAATTCCTCAAGGACGGGCTCTCGAAGTCCTGGCTCGAACCGGTCGATGCCGCCGCCATCCCTGCCATCCAGGCCGGCACCTTCCCCGCCGCCTTCCTGCGCGATGGTGGCGCGGTGATCCAGGTCTCCCCCTGGGGCATCTGCTACAATACTGACAGCGTGAAGCCGGCCGATATTCCCAAGACCTGGCAGGACCTGCTCAAGCCCCGCTTCAAGGGCCGCATCCTGATCGCGGATACCAAAGGCTCGGCCGCCTATCTCGATGTCTGGGCCCAACTCGCTGATGCCTTCGGCCCGGATTTCTATGCGGCGCTGCGGGCGCAAAATCCGCGCTGGTACGATAGCGGCGTCCCCGCCACCCAGGCGCTCGCCGCCGGCGAGGGCGATCTACAAATCCCCGCCGTGGATCAGCAAGTTCGCGGCCTGATCGACAAGGGCGCCCCCGCTTCACTCACCTATCCGAGCCCGTCCACCGGCGTGGAGATGTTCGCCATCCTCACGCATCGCAGCCGCATCAAACACAATGCAGCGGCACGGCTGTTCGTCAATTTCCTGATGACCGCGGAAGGCAATAAACTGTTCAACAGCGATCCGGGAAATTTCTCGGTCTTCGACACCGCGAAACTCCCCGCCGGCTACGCCTCGCCCAAGCCGGGGACTGCCAGCCGCAATGCGGAAATCCGGAAGCTGCTTGGTCTGGGCTAAATTTTTTCACAACTATCGGAATCGTAGCGCAACCATTAAGCGGCGCTGGTCTGTGCATGCCAAGGCTGGTTCCTCTGGACGACGGTATTGGCGAATATAATGAGCTTTCGGGCGCAGGCGACGAGGGCGAGT
>CANJOG010000285.1 GCA_947475475.1 Acetobacteraceae bacterium | reverse complement strand
GAAGATCGGGCCCATGTCGATGCCGGTCGAGAACACTTCCCTGGTGATGCCGCCCTCGGGGCCGATGACGATCGGGCCATAGACTTCATTGGCGGTAAAGAAGGTGATCGCGCCGGCGCCGCGCTCCTTGCCATCAAGCGTGTAGGAGCCGCGCAGCATGACTTCCAGCCGGTTGGTCTTGTGGTAGTGGCGCGGCACGACGAAATTCGGCGGCAGCTTGACGATCCAGACTTGCGGGGCGGCGGGATTATCCTTGCCGCCGAGGATGAAGCGCGCCCATTCCTGGCCGGGCAGTTCCAGCGGGCGATAGATCGAGGGATCGTCGATGCTGGACAGGAAGCCCTTCACCTCATCGGCAAAGATCGCGCCCTCGGCCATCGCCAGGGCATTGGCGGCAGTCATGTCATCGGCCATTGGTTTCCTCCGGTTTTTTTGGTGCGGTATCTTGCCCTGTTTTGCAGCCTCTCGTCCAGATTGCGGGTGCTGCGGAGGGGCGCGGGATGAGATCGGGAGGGGGCGAGCCCGCTCCCGACAGGTCAATTCACTTGTAAAACTCGGACGAATTGAACAATGTGCTCACAGGGTGAAACATTCCGCGTGCCTTGAACCCTATGATTGCCCCAGGGCCGGACAAATCTAGCGGTCACATGATGAACAAGCGCAAGCTTCGCTATTCTCTGCTCGGCGCGGCCTTGATCGTTGCATCCGCCTTGGCCGGCGGGCCGGCTGCCGCCACTGTACTGGGTGTCAAGGAAATCCGGGTCTATGGGGGTGTTCCAACCTTTGTGCAGATCGCCGAGTTGATCGCCACGCAGAGCGGGACGGGTACTAATGTCGCACTCGCCAGCAATGGCGCCAGCGCCTTCGCGACCTCCAGCTATTCCGGGTCGACCCCGTCGAACACCATCGACGGCATCTATCCGGCCGGATACCCCAACATCTGGCAGTCCGGCACCGCCAATGTGGGGGAATATTTGCAGGTTCTGCTCGCATCCCCGTTTGACCTGTCCAGTGTCACGATCTACGGGCGAGGTGACAGCTATCAGGATCGCGATCTCTATAACCTGTTCCTGTATGACGCGACGGGGTACCTGCTGGGGGGCATAGCCGGGGCGGATGCCCGTACTGCCGGCTTAATTTTTATTGAGTTGGTTGAATGGGATTTAGAACCCGATCTGCACCCGCCGCACGTGCCGGAGCCGGGGGCGATCGGCCTTGTTGGTGCAGGGGCGGCGGTGTTGGGATGGGTTCGCCGCCGCCGCTCGGATCGGAAGCCTGCTTCTTCTTAGCCTGCGCGGCGACCCACCCGGATGTCGCTTGGCGCTTTCGCGCCGGGCTCCATCCGGGCTACGGGTTCGGTGATTACAGCGTGTATTCCTTGCCCGGGCTCGCCGGTTCCACCAGATCGGCGCCAGAGAGTTTCACGCCGCCGGCGAAGGCGAAGCCCATCGCGTTATCCGCGCCCACCGTATTGGTGATGTTCACATCGGCGAGGAGCTGGTGGTCCTCCGGACGATACCAGGCCTCGCCCTTGCCGGTCTGGAATTTCACGCCGGATTCAAGCGCCTTGATGATGCCTTGCGAGTCGGTATTGCCGCCGGTCAGGCGCAGTGCGGCCACCATGCTCTGCATGGCCAGATTGCCATACATCGTATTGCCGCTCGGCACCGGGCTGTTCTGCTTGGCCATGACATAGGCACCGAGTTCGCGCGCGATGGCATTGTCCGGATAGAGCGAGGCGTTCCAGATATTCACGCTCCACAGATTGGGCGGGAGCTGCTTCTTCAGTGCCGCGGCGATATTGGCGTCCACCGACTGGTCGATGACGCATTTCAGCTTCTGCTGCAGGCCGAAGGCGCTCGCCTGCTGCCAGAAGGTAATGCAGTCCTGCCCGCCGACGATAGTGTAGAGGCCCTCGATATCCGCCGAAATCAGCGCGGAGATCAGCGGACGGAAATCCGGATTGCCGAATTTCGTCTTCACGACGGTATCGAAGGTCACTTTACGGCCCTGTGCGGCGTGGCGCTTTGTCAGGATCGACTTCAAAATCTCGGCACCGAACACGTAGCTGGCGCCGTCGATGACCAGTGCGCCCCATTTGGTCACGTTCGGGGACTTCTCTGTCGCGACCTGGGAAAGGCCGTTCACCCGCTGGTATTCATTGTCCGACGTGCGGAAGAAATGCTTGCTGAAACTCTCATGGGTAAAGGCCATGCCGGCCGAGCCGATGGTGACAAAGACCGAGTTGGTGGGCTCAAGGATCGGAATTGCCGCCATCGCCGTCGCCGAGGCGAGGCCGCCGCAGATCAGGTTGTAGCCGAGTCCTGCGACTTCGCGCGTGGCGGCGGCCGACATGTCCGGCTTGCCCTGGTCGTCGCGGATGATCAGCTCGATCTGGCGCCCGCCCATGCCGCCTGCCTGATTGGCTTTCATTGCCGTCCATTCGGCGCCGATCTTCGCCGGCTCGCCGACAATGCCGATCGGGCCGGAGAGCGGGGCGATGACGGCGATCTTGATCGGGCCCTGGGTGGACTGGGCGCGCAGCCGGTTGGCTGAGGCCAGGGTGAGCGCACCGGTGGTGCCGGCGAGCAGGGCGCGGCGGCCGAGATTGGCGGTCCTGAGCGATGTCATGGCGATTTCCTCCCAATTTAGCCGGTCATTGCCGGGTTGTCGCGAGCCTAGCGGGCCGGGAGGGTGGCGCGCCACACCTTACTTTGGTGGGGCCGGCAGGGGGAGGACAGCAATACCGCACCGGCGCTTTGCGAAGTGGGCGCACACCGGTAGTTTCGTGCCATGACCCGTAAACCCGTTTCCGCGAAGCCTGGCCGCGCCAAGCCGTCTGCCGCCAAGCCGTCCCTGTCCAAGCCTGCTCAGGGCAAACCCGCCGCTGGCAAACCTGTTTCTGGCAAAGCCGCCCTTGGCAAAGCCGTTCAGTCGAAACCGCCTCAGGCCAAGCCGGCAGTCCCGAAGGTCAAGACCGGCCCAGTGGCGCTGAAGCCCAAGGCCGCCAAGCCGCCCTCGACACGCACCCAGGCCAGCAAGCCGGGGGCGCCAAAGCAGGGCACTAAGAAGCTCGCCGGCACCAAGGCTGAGCTGAAGAAGCTCGGCATCGGCAAGCCGGCGAAGAAGAAGTCCGGCGCGAAGAAGCCCGCCCCTGCCAAGCCGGGACCGAAGAAATCCGGCCATACGACCATGCCGCCGAAGGTGAGCCCGATCCGCTCCGAACCCTCGCCCTTTGCAGCGGCAGGTCCGGATGCGCACCGGCCAGGGGTGGCGAAGGAAGGGGTAGCCAAGCCAGGCATTGCCAAGGCGCCAACGGCCAAAAGCATCTCGCCCGGCGCGGGCGGTGGTATGTCGCGGACCACGCATGTCTCGCTGCGCACCGCCAAGAGCCGCACGACGGCCTCGCAGCGCTGGCTGGCGCGGCAGCTCAACGATCCCTATGTCGCCGCGGCCCGTCAGCAGGGTTGGCGGTCGCGCGCGGCCTTCAAGCTGATTGAGCTGGACGACAAGTTCGAGTTCATCGCCCGGGGGGCCAAGATCATCGATCTGGGTGCCGCACCCGGCGGCTGGACGCAGGTTGCGCTCAAGCGCGGTGCCGGCGCGGTGGTGGGGCTGGATCTGTTGCCGATCGACCCGATTCCCGGCGCGGTGCTGCTGCAGGGCGATTTCAACGATCCGGACATGCCGGACCGGCTGGCCGATCTGCTCGGCAGCAAGGCCGATATCGTGCTCTCCGACATGGCGCCGAATACGACCGGCCATGGCGCGACGGACCATATCCGCATCATCGAACTGGCCCAGATGGCGGTGGTGTTCGCCACCCAGGTGCTGGCGGCGGGCGGGGTGTTTGTCGCCAAGGTGTTCCAGGGCGGGTCGGAAAAGCAGATGCTGGAGCTGCTGAAGCGGCATTTCGCCAAGGTGCGGCACGCCAAGCCGCCGGCCAGCCGCAAGGAGAG
>CANJOG010000284.1 GCA_947475475.1 Acetobacteraceae bacterium | reverse complement strand
GAGCTCTATGTGGTCGCGACCGGATTCCGGGCATCCGATCCGGCGCAGGAGTAAGTTCAAGGCAACCAGCGTCCACGCCCCGATATGCTGCTGCAATGCAGCGTTCACACTGACGAACTTGCGGGGGAGGGGCGAGAGGACTAGATGGAGCCGCCAAGGTTGGGTTCGGCTTCCGGATGCGCGTGATGCGCACCGAATGGGCCAATCCAGTGGATGAAAGGTCCGGCCATGGCCCCCGCTAGCAGCATCTCCCGCCTGAGTGCCCACTTGAGTGATCGCATTGTTGAGGCGCTGGCCTTCGATGACGTGCTGGTGGTTCCGGCCTATTCCCAGGTGCTTCCCTCGGCGACCGATACGCGCACACGGCTGACGCGCGAGATCAGGCTGAATATCCCGCTGGTTTCCTCGGCGATGGACACCGTTACCGAGGCGGAAATGGCCATCACCATGGCCCAGCTTGGCGGCATCGGCGTGATTCACAAGAATCTGGATATTATCGAGCAGGCCGCACAGGTGCGCCGGGTGAAGAAATTCGAATCCGGCATGGTGGTGAACCCGCTGACCATCCATCCCGACCAGACGCTGGCCGATGCGCATGCGCTGATGGCGGCGCATCGCATCAGCGGCATTCCGGTGGTCGAGCGTGAGACCAACCGGCTGGTCGGCATCCTCACCCATCGCGATGTGCGCTTCGCCACCGATCCGGCACTGAAGGTCTATGAGCTGATGACGCGGGAAAACCTCGTCACGGTGACGGGCAGCGTGCCGATGGAGGAAGCGCGGCATCTGCTGCATCGCCATCGCATCGAGAAGCTGCTGGTGGTCGATGAGCAATATCGCTGTATCGGCCTGATCACCGTCAAGGATATGGACAAGGCCCAGGCGCATCCGCTGGCCAATAAGGACGAGCTGGGACGGTTGCGCTGTGCGGCTGCTGTTGGCGTTGGTGAGGATGGGCGGCTGCGCGCCGAGGCGCTGATTGCCGCCGGTGTGGACGTGCTGGTGGTCGATACCGCGCATGGCCATTCCGCCGGCGTGCTGGCGGCGGTTGAGTCGATCAAGAAATACTCCAACCATGTGCAGGTTATTGCCGGCAATATCGCCACCCCCGAGGGCGCGCTGGCGCTGATCGCGGCGGGTGCGGATGCGGTGAAGATCGGCATTGGCCCGGGCTCGATCTGCACCACCCGTGTGGTCGCCGGCGTTGGCGTGCCGCAGTTTACCGCTGTGATGGAATGTGCGGCTGCCTGCCGCGAGCACGGCGTGCCGGCGATTGCCGATGGTGGCGTGCGGACCTCGGGCGATATCGTCAAGGCGATGGCAGCCGGGGCGGACGCGGTGATGGTGGGCAGCCTGCTCGCCGGCACCGAGGAAGCGCCGGGCGAGGTGTTCCTCTATCAGGGCCGCTCCTACAAATCCTATCGCGGCATGGGCAGCCTGGGTGCCATGGCACGCGGCTCGGCCGATCGCTATTTCCAGCAGGATATCAAGGACCAGCTCAAGCTCGTCCCCGAGGGTATCGAGGGCCGCGTCGCCTATAAGGGCCCGGTTTCCGGCGTGGTGCATCAGTTGGTGGGCGGGCTGCGCGCCGGCATGGGCTATACCGGCTCGGCGACGATTGCCGAGATGCAGACCAACACCCGTTTCCGCCGCGTCACCAATGCCGGCCTGCGCGAGAGCCACGTCCATGATGTGGCGATTACCCGCGAGGCGCCGAACTACCGCCAGGATTGAACGCGGCCTTTTCCGCGTTCCGACCCAACCAGGAGCAGCCGCACCGGCGCTTGCCCCGCCCGGACCCCACGCAGCGCGCTGCCGGGGGCCGGCAGGGGCGGGGGCCTGTCCCGGTTTGAAACAGACATGACCCCGGCCGCCAGGCTCGATGCCGCTATCGAGTTGCTTGAGGAAATCGAGAATGCCGCCCGCCGCCCGGCCGATGCCGTGGCCAGCGACTTCTTCCGCGCCCGCCGCTTCATCGGTGGCAGTGACCGGCGCACCGTCTCCGAACGCGTCTGGGCCGTGCTGCGCGGCCGCCGCCGGCTTGGCTGGTGGCTGACGCATCTCAGCACCAAGGTTACACCGCGCACGCTGATCATCGCGCATCTGATGGTGACCGAGCGTTGGCAGCCCACGGCGGTGGCGCAATCCTTCTCCGGCGGGCGCTATGCGCCCTATCCGCTGGAGCCGGAGGAAATCGTCCTGGTCAATGCGCTGGACACGCGCACGCTGGACCATCCGGAAATGCCCCAGGCCGTGCGGCTGGAAATGCCGGACTGGATCGCGCCGATGATGACGGAGCGGTTCGGCAATGAGCTGATCCCCGAGTTGATGGCGATGTTGGAGCCGGCGACGCTGGATCTGCGCGTGAACCTGATCAAGGCGACGCGCGAACAGGCGCGCGAGGCGCTCAGGGCCGAGGATATCGAAGCGACGCCGACACGCCTCTCGCCCTGGGGTCTGCGCATTATCGGCCGACGCAATGTGACGGCGGGCAAGGCCTTCCAGGACGGTCTGGTGGAAATCCAGGACGAAGGCAGCCAGCTCATCGCCGCCATGGTCGCCGCCAAGCCCGACATGCGCGTGCTGGACTGGTGCGCCGGCGCCGGTGGCAAGACGCTCGCCATGGCGATGACCATGGACAATAAGGGCCATATCGCCGCCTGTGACACGTCGGAATCCCGCCTGGAGGGCGCTGTGCGCCGCCTGCGCCGGGCCGGCGTGCATAATGTCGAGCGGCATCTGATCGCGCCGGGCGATAAATGGGCCAAGCGCCGGGTGGCGAGCTTTGACCGTGTGCTGGTCGATGCGCCTTGCACCGGCACCGGCACCTGGCGCCGCAATCCGGATGCCCGGCTGCGTCTGGCCGAGACCGATCTGGAGGAGTTGCTGCCCAAGCAGGCGCAGATTCTCGATACCGCGGCGAAGATGCTCAAGCCGGGCGGACGGCTCGTTTACGCCACCTGCTCGCTGCTGCCGGCGGAGAACGAGGGCCAGGTGAAGGCATTTCTCGCCAGGCATCCGGATTTCTCGGTGGTGCCGCTGTCGCGCGCCTGGACCTTCCATGGCGCTTCGCCCGGTGGCGGGCCGTATTTGTCGCTAACGCCGCGCCGGCATGAGACGGACGGGTTCTTTGCCGCGATTCTGGAGCGCGCGCCGGCGGCGAAGAAGGAACAGCGGCGGGGTGAGCCGGCGCCGAAGAAGGTGGCTGCTGCCACGGAAGACGCGGCGGGCTGAGCGGTTACATTTTGCAGTCTGGATTGCGGAAGGTTTAGTTCCGCTTTTCGGCGAGGCTGGGCTAGGCTTCCCCGGGCGCAATCTGAACCTGCGAGGGGCTGCCCGGGTGAGTAGTGTAACGCTTCACGTGAGTGGCGCATGATCACGGTCCGCCGCGCCAAATCCTCCGACGCGCCGTCCATCGGGGCGGTGCATGTCGCTGCCTGGCGCAGCGCCTATCCGGGGATTCTGCCGACCGAATATCTGGCGCGGCTCTCGCCGATCCGCCAGGCCGCGCATTACGAGCGGGCGATCCTCTCCGGCGCGCCGGTCTTTGTCGCCATTGCCAGCGGGCAGGACGCGCCCGATGTCGGCCAGCGTCTGGTCGGCTTCACCACGGCTGGTCCGGCGCGGGGCGGACCCGCCCGGGGCGAACCCGCCCGGGGCGGACCAGCCCGGGGCGACAGGCTGGCCGAGGGCGAGGTCGAGACGCTCTATGTGCTGGACGATTTCCGTGATCGCGGCATCGGGCGGCGCCTGTTGCGCGCGGCGGCGGCCGATCTGGCCCATTCCGGTTGCCGCTCGGCCTTTCTCTGGGTGCTGCGGGATAATCCGTCGCGCTGGTTCTACCAGCGGCTGGGCGGCAAGGCCGTGATGGAATCGCAAGTGCGGGTGGCCGGGACGATGGTGCCGCAGACGGCGTTTACCTGGGACCCGATCGAGAAGCTGCTCTCCACGTCTCCGGCGCGAT
>CANJOG010000283.1 GCA_947475475.1 Acetobacteraceae bacterium | reverse complement strand
GGCCGTTGCGGCCGGGCACCTATGAGTATTTTGGCGAATATAATCCGGAGACCGCGCGTGGAAGGCTGGTGGCGAAATGAGCAAGTTCATCAACTATGGCGCGATGGCACTTGGTGCGGCACTGCTGCTGCCACTCGCCACCACACCCGCGCGGGCGGATATGAAAGTGCGCTCGCCGATCGTCGAGTATAAAGAGATCGAGATCGAGCATAACGGTTCCTACGGTATCGACCGCAAAGGCTCGCCCAATCGGGATGCCGGCAGCTACACCGTTTCGCTCGGCTACGGCATCATGCCGTTCTGGAAGATCGAGCTGGAGGCAGAGACCAAGCGCGATCCGGGCGACCGGCTGCGCTATGAGGCGACGACGATCGAGAACATCTTCCAGCTCACACCGGAGGGGAAGTATTTTGCCGATCTTGGATTTTTCTTTGAAGTTTCCAAGGCGGCGATCCGGGGCGATGCGGATTCCTACAAATTCGGGCCGATCCTGCGCAAGGAACTGAACAATGTTGGCGGGCTCGATACGGTCCATACGCTGAACATCTTCGTCGCGCGCGAATTCGGCTCCAATGGCGGCAGCAAGACGGCTTTGTCCTATGCCTGGCAGTCGCTGGTCCTGGTGAATCCCTATCTGAATCCGGGCTTTGAGCTGTATGGCGTGATTGCCGATCTTGGCCATGCCGGGCCGTATCGCGGGCAGCTGCATAGCGCCGGTCCGGTGCTGGCGGGCGGGACGTCGCTCGGCAAGTTTGGCAAGCTGAAATACGAAGTTGGCTACCAGTTCGGTCTGACCAGCCCGGCCGCGCGCGGTGGTGTGCGCTGGCAGCTGGAATTCGAACTGCCGTTCTGAAGCCAACGACTCTCCGGCGCGGTGCGTTACGCCGGAGAGTTTGGGCGCCTGAGAGTTTGGAGCGCGCTTTACGGCTTGGCGCGCATCACCTGGCCACGGATTTCACCACCCGGATTGGCCTGGGTGTGGATGTTCGCATACCATTTGCCGTCCAGCAGATCCTTGATCTGCGCATCCGTCAGCTTGGCCTTTCCGGTAACGGGATTGGCCAGCGCGGTGCCCCAGCCGGAAGCCACCGGGGCATTGGCACCTGGTGCCGCCGGGCCATGGAAATGCCCGCCCGTCGCGGTGCCAGTCAGGCCCTGATAGGTGACGGCCCAGGTCAGTTCCTTGCTGTCCGTATCGAGCGTCGCCTTGACTTCGCCGGAACCGGCGGTGGCATTGGCGGGCACCTCGGATTTGCCGGTTAGGTCGGCCTGCAGGGGAATGCGGTCGGCCATGGCCATGGCGGGCAGGCCAAGGATGGCTGATGCCAAAAGAGCAATGCGGAACATGCGTGTAAATCCTTTTCCTGGTTGCGCCTGAGTCTGGCGGGCCCGTATCAGACGCGGGCCGGCAGGCCCTATTCCACGGGCCGCCGGGCCGGGTGATCAGGCTGGGCGATCAGGCTGCCTCGGCTTCCGGGTCGATAATCCGCCCGTCCTCCATGGCGACGATGCGATCCGCGACATCGAGAATGCGTGGATCGTGCGTCACCAGCAGGATCGGCACGCCGTCGCGCTTGGCCAGTTCGCGCAGCAGATGCACGACATCGCTGCCGGATTGCTTGTCGAGTGCGGCGGTCGGCTCATCGGCCAGGATCAGGCCGGGACGGACGGCAAGCGCGCGGGCGACGGCGACACGCTGGCGCTGACCGCCGGACAACTGGCCAGGCCGGTATTCTGTGCGATCGGACAATCCCACCGCCGCGAGCATCTCGCCCGCGCGGGCGAGGCGGTCGCGTTCGGACAGGCCTGGATGCAGTTCCAGTGCCATGGCGACATTCTGCCGTGAAGTGAGAAATCCGAGCAGATTGTGATTCTGGAAAATGAATCCGATGCGCCGGCGCAGTTCCACGCGCTGGGCTTCGGTGGCTCCTGCGAGTTCCTGGCCAAGTACGCGGCAGGTGCCGTCCTGCATGCCGCGCAGTGCGCCGATCAGGGTCAGCAACGTGGTTTTGCCGCTGCCCGAGGGGCCGGTGAGCAGCACGATTTCGCCGGGCTCCACCACCAGGTCGATCTCGCGCAACACCGGGCGGGCGAGGGCGCCGGTGCCATAGGCGTAGGAGAGTTTCTCGATGAGGACGGGTTGCATCAGAACATATCCGCCGGATTGGCATCGCGCAGCTTGCGCATGGCGAGCATTCCGGCGCTGGCGCACATGCCGAAAATCAGCAGGAAGATGAACAGCGTGCGCTCAACATCCATGCCCATCGGCAGGAAAGTCGCCTTGCCCACCACATCGTAGAGGAAGGCGGAGAACAGCATGCCGGGGACGAATCCCAACACGGCTAGCAACAAGGCGGCGCTCAGCACGGTGCGGCCGAGATAGGCATTGGAATAGCCCATTGCCTTCAAGGTCGCGTATTCCTTCAGGTGACTTGCGATATCGCTGAACAGGATCTGATACACGATCACCATGCCGACAATCAGCCCCATCAGGCTGCCAAAGGCGAAGATGAAGCCGATCGGCGTCGCGTTTTCCCAATAGGCGCGCTCATGCGCAACCAGATCGGGCTGGGCCAGCACCATCACGTCGCCGGGCAGCAGGGCGCGCAGGCGGGCCACCGCGGCGTTCAGATCGCTGCCGGGGGCGAGTTTGATGGCGACCAGATCGACGGTATTGGCGATTCGTTCGCGGGCGATGCGGCGGAAATTCAGTTCGGACATGACGATATTGCCATCCGCGCCGAAGGAGGCGCCGATATCGACCAGGCCCACCACTTCCATCTGCTTGTTCGCCACCTGCACCTTGAAGGGGCCTTGCTCGGCCAGGATTTTGCCGACATCGCCGAATTCGGGGCGGGAGCGGCGATCGAAGGCGATCGTATCGGGGCGCTTCAGCGCCTCGATCAGCGGGGCAAGGCCAGGCAGGTCCATCACGCCGGCCTCGGTGTCGAAACCGACCAATTGCACCGGACGGCGTGTGCCATTTTCCGGATTCCGCCACACCGCCTGCGCCAGATAGACCGGCACAGCGGCGCGCACTTCGGGCAAAGCGAAGGTCTGGCTGGCGCGCACGCGCGGCAAGGTCTCCGGCCGGAAACTTGCCGTTGTCAGAGGGTGCATCAGGAAGATATCGGCACGCATGGAGGCGAGCAGCGCCGTGGTGCTCTGGAACAGCGCCGCGCGGAAGCCGAGCTGCATGAAGACCAGCACGCAGGCGAACATCACCCCGGCAATGGCGGAGAACAGGCGCGCCTTCTCGGCCCGCAATTGCCGCCAGGCGAGGCGCAGCGGCAGCAGGAAGAATTCCGCCGGGCGCGGCGAGGTCTGGTGTGACGCTTCCATCACGGCCGGATCGCGACCTGGACCTGCATATTGATCCGCCGCGCCAGCGCCGCGCGGCCCGGCTCGTCGAGGGCAAGGCGGACTTCCACCGTGCGGGCATCGACGGCGGCCACCGGATCGGTGCCGGCCTGCACGGTGCGGCGCACGGTCCAGCCGATCTCGCGCACGGTGGCGGCAAAACGCGTGGTCTCGCCGGGGACAATCACGTCGGCGGGGGCACCGGCGCGCAGGCGGGGCAGGTCGGTCTCGTAGATATCGGCGGTGATGTCGATCCGGGTGAGATCGGCCAGGTCGAGCAGCCCGTCCGAGGTCAGCATATCGCCGGGGCGGGCGTAGATTTTCAGGATCGTGCCGCCGATGGGTGCTGTGACGCGGGAAAGCTCGGCGTCGATCCGCGCCTTGGCGAGGGCGGCGCGGGCGGCGTCGCGTTCGGCCTCGGCGACGGCGATATCCTCGGGGCGGGGGGCGATCAGGCGGCGCAAGGTGGCCTCGGCCTCGCCGCGTTCGGCAGTGGCGCGGATGGCGGCGAAGCGGTTGCGCTCGGCGGAGGCGGCCGAGCCGGCGGCGGTGGGGACCAGGGCTTCGGCACGGGTGGCGTCGCGTTTGGCGATTTCCTCGGCGGCGCGCAGGGC
>CANJOG010000282.1 GCA_947475475.1 Acetobacteraceae bacterium | reverse complement strand
GGCGCTGGGCCTGCCATTTCCGATCGGGCTGGGCTGGGCGGGCAGTGCGGGCGGGTTTTTCCTGCCCTGGGCCTGGGGGTTGAACGGCGCCTTCTCGGTCGTTGCCACGCCGCTTGCAAACCTGATCGCCATTCAGGCGGGGCATCGGGTGCTGTTGCTCGCCGCACTGCTGTTCTATGGACTGTGCCTGATCGTCGAACCATCCCGAAGGACCATCCTGTCGTGGCAGAACTCTCCAGCGCGCTGACGCGTCGCTCCCTGATTGCCTCCTCGCTTGCCCTGACTGCCGCGCCGTTTGTTGGCGCGCGCGCCGCGACCGCCCCTTGGACGAAAGAGCGCTATGAGGCCGCGATGCGCGAATCCGGCCGTCCGGTCTCGCTGTCGGACAGCCAGTTCAACGCCATCCAGGCCCGCCGGCCGGCGGCGCTGAAGCGGATCGAGCAATATCTGAAGGAGCGGCTGGGCTCGGCCGATCCGGCGGTGCTCCAGGCCTTCGCCGAGGTGCCGCGCGAATACTACCACTATGTCTATTCGGAAAAGCGCGCCACACCGGGCGATTGCTACGAAGAGACGCCCAAGCCCTGGGGCCTCGGCTACGGTTCGGCGCTGTCGGATTATCTGGGCCAGGCCTATATGACCCAAGTCTGCAAGCCCAAGCCCGGCGATGTCTCGCTCGAAATCGGCACGGGGTCGGGCTACCAGTCCTCCATCCTCTCGCGCATCGTCAGCCGCGCCTATTCGATCGAGATCATCGAGCCGCTGGGCCGCGCTGTCGGGCAGATCTTCAAGCCGCTGGGCTACGACAATATCGAAAGCCGGGTTGGCGACGGGTATTTCGGCTGGCCGGAAGTTTCTGGCGGGTTCGATATCATTATCGTCACCTGCGCGGCCCAATATGCGCCGCCCGAACTGTTTCGCCAGCTCAAGCCGGGTGGACGCCTGGTGATCCCCATCGGCCAGCCCTTCAAGCGCGGCCAGTTCCTCTACATCTATTCCAAGGATGAGGACGGCAAGATTCGCAGCCGCAAGGATGTCGGCGTGTTCTTCATCCCGATGACCGGGGCCATGATGAAGAATGCGCCGCCGCCCGGCGTGCTGCCGGCCCCGCCGCCGCCGCCTGAGAAGGCGGAAAAGACCGAAGGCTGATCGCCTTGCGCCGCGTGTCCTCCAGGCTGATGTAACGCAGATGGACACGCAGCGTTTCGACATCCTGGTCATTGGCGGCGGCATCGCGGGAGCGACCGTCGCCTGGCATCTGGCGTCGCGCCATAAGGTCGCGGTGCTGGAGGCCGAGAGCCTGCCCGGCTACCACACGACCGGGCGCTCGGCGGCGATCTGGATCCAGAATTACGGCCCGCCGGATGTGCAGGCATTGACCGGCCTGTCGCGCGCTTTCTTTGAGACGCCGCCTCTGGGGTTTTCCGACGTCCCGCTCGCCCATCGCCGCGCCGTGGCTTTCCTGGCCCCGCCAGAGCAGGTGGCGCGGCTGGAGGAGATTTTCGCCACCGGCATCGGCCTCAGGCCCATCGAGATTGCCGAACTCTGCCGCCGCGTGCCGGTGCTCAAGCCGAGCTATCTAGCTGCTGCGGGCATCGAGGAAGATGCCTTCGACATGGATGTGGCCGCCCTGCACCAGGGCTTCCTCGCCGGGGTGAAGCGGGCCGGCGGCGCGGTGATCTGCAATGCGCGCACCGACCGGATTGAGCGTGTGGGTGGTATCTGGCGCGTGACCACCACGGCAGGCGCAGTGTTCGAGGCAGCGAAAATCATCAATGCCGCCGGGGCCTGGGGCGATATCGTGGCGGGCCAGGCTGGGATTGCCGCGCTCGGATTGCAGCCCAAGCGGCGCACAGGGGTGATCATCGAGCCGGCCCCGCATGTCACCTGGGACTGGCCGATGCTGCGCGATGTCCACCAGACCTGGTATGCGCGGCCAGAGGCGCGCACGCGGCTGATGGTCTCGCCCTCCGATGAGACCGACATGGACCCGCAGGATATCCAGCCGGACGAGCTGGATGTCGCCATTGCCATCGACCGGATGCAGCAGGCACTGGATATACCGGTTCGCCATATCGAGCGGAGCTGGGCCGGGCTGCGGACCTTCACGCCGGATCGTAGCCTGGCTTTCGGGCCTGACGCGGCGGAGCCGAGCTTTATCTGGTGCGTGGGGCAGGGCGGCTACGGCATCCAGACCTCGCCGGCGGCCGGCGCGCTGGTCGCGGCGCTGATCGAGGGCCGCGATCCAGGGGCTCCCGGGATTAATATTTCTGCCGTCGATCCGAATCGCTTCAAATCGAAAGCTTAAGCAACGAGTCCGGTACAAACCGGTACCAATAGCGGCTTAAAACGAGAACATATGACAGATATATTGCCATTACGGGTCGCCATGGCCGGCTTGCTCGCCGTCATCTTGTTTTCCGGCTCGGCGGTGGCGACCAAGATCGCGGTGACCGCCTTGCCCGTGGTGGATGTGACCGTTTTGCGCTGTCTGGTGGCAGCTTTGGCGGCGGCGCCGCTGGCGCTCGGGCTGCGGCTGAAGCTGCCGCGCGGCCGGCAATGGCTCTATCTTCTGCTCTCCAGTTTTGGCGGTTTCGGCCTGGCACCACTGTTCTACGGCTATGGCCTGGCGCTGACCTCGGCAGTGCATGGGGCGATGATCCTGGCGGTCTCGCCGATTGTCACCGGGCTGATGGCCTTTGGCTGGGAGCGCAAGCTGCCGACGCGGCGCTGGTGGATCGGCTGCGTGGTGGCGTTTTCCGGCGAGATGATCCTGGTCTTCTTCCGCACCGATACTGGCGAGGCCTCGGTGGCGGGCGATCTGATCGCGCTGTTCTCCACCGTGCTGGCGGCGGCCGGCTATGTGTTCGGCGGGCGGCTGACCATGTCCGGCTATCCCGCTAAATCCACCGCCTATTGGGGCTGCGTGATGGCCGGCATCTGCATGATCCCCTTCGGCCTGGTCAGCTTGCCGGGCCTTGACTGGGGTGCGATCTCGCCCGGCTCTTGGGGGGCAATTGCCTATCTCGCCATCGGGGCAACGGTGGTGGGGTATTCGATCTGGTACTGGGCGCTTTCGCACGGCGGGATTGAGCGGATGAGCATGTTCCAGTTTATCCAGCCGCTGTTCAGCCTGGTGGGCGCCACGCTGCTGCTCGGCGAGTCAATCCATATCGAAGTGGGCATCGCCGCTTTGCTGGTCTTTGCCGGGGTGTGGATGGCGACAAGGGCGCCTGCACTGCGCGTGGCAGCGAGGTGAGCGGCCTTCGCTGAATTTTCATCCCCACTCAGGCAGTCTGCCGTACTGCGCCGGATTGGTCAGCGCGGTGCAACGTGCGATATGCACGGGATTGCTGATGAGGTGACGTCACGTGCGGATTGCGATGATTGGCGGCGGCTATGTCGGACTCGTCTCCGGCGCCTGTTTCGCCGAGTTCGGCATCGAGGTTGTGGTGGTGGAGGCCGATGCGTCCAAGCTCGCCGCGCTGCTCGATGGCCGTATTCCGATCTATGAGCCTGGCCTGGACCGGCTGGTGGCCGATAATGTCGCGGCTGGGCGTCTGAGCTTCACCGGCGATCTTGCCGCCGGCATCGACGGCGCTGAGGCGGTGTTCATCGCGGTGGGCACGCCGACGCGGCGCGGCGACGGGCATGCGGACCTGACATATGTGTATGCCGCGGTCGAGGCCGTGGCGCGCGCGGCGCGCGGGCCAACCGTGATCGTGACGAAATCCACCGTGCCGGTCGGCACCGGGCGGCGCATCGGCGAGATTGTACGCGCGGCGCGGCCGGACCTGACGTTCGATATCGCGTCCAATCCGGAATTCCTGCGCGAGGGCAATGCGATCGGCGATTTCATGCGCCCAGATCGCGTGGTCATCGGCACTGACAGCGAACATGCGCGCGCGGTGATGCGCGCGCTGTACCGGCCGCTCTATCTGATCGAGACGCCGATCGTGTTCACCGCACTGGAGACGGCTGAGC
>CANJOG010000281.1 GCA_947475475.1 Acetobacteraceae bacterium | reverse complement strand
CTGCTCTCGGCTTGCGCCGAGACCGCCACCACTGCCGCGACCGCCGGCAACACCGCCGCCGTCGGCCCGGTGCCGGGGAGCCAGGAAGACCTGGTGAAGAACGTTGGCGATCGCGTGTTCTACGCGTTCGACAAGTCCGCCCTGACCACCGATGCCCGCGCGACGCTCGACCGTCAGGCCGCCTGGCTTGCGAAGTACCCGGCGGTTGCCGTTCAGCTGGCCGGCAATGCCGACGAGCGCGGCACGCAGGAATACAACCTGGCTCTCGGCCAGCGCCGCGCCAATGCCTCGCGCGACTATCTGCGCACGAAGGGCGTCGCCGCCAACCGCATCACCACGATCAGCTACGGCAAGGATCGTCCGACGGCTCTCGGCTCGAACGAGCAGGCCTGGGCGCAGAACCGTAACTCGATCACCTCGGTTCGCTAATATCCCTCGCGGGACGGCCTGGCCCGAAAGGGCGGGGCCGGCGCCGCGTGGACTGGAACAGGGCTGGCAGCCGCGAGGTTGCCAGCCTTTTTTCGTCTGGGGCGTTGATTGTTTGCGCTGGATGCGCCGTACGGCGGCCATGATGAGACGATAGAAGCGAGCGTGCTTTTTTGGGCAGGCTTGAGCGGCTAGATTGCGGTCGACTCGTATTTTCCCGGGATGATCCGGGCGGAGGATGGCATGGGTTTTCTGGATCGCGGCGGAATTTTGCTGGGCGCGGCCTGCATCTCGGCGGTGCTGGGCACCGCACCGCTCCGGGCGCAGGAAACGCGTGAAGAAATCGCGCGGCAGAATGAGCTGCTGCGCCAGCGCTCCATGTCGCCGCCGCCGGGTGTTCTGAGCGCACCGACGGTGCAGGCGCCGCAATCCTTTGGTGGTGGTGGTTCCTCGCTGGGTGGCTCGTCGTTGGGCGGCGCTTCGCAAGGGGGCCAGGGCTTCCAGCCTCCGCAATTCCAGCCTCCGCAATTCCAGCAACCGCAATTCCAGCCTCCGGCCTATCAGCCCGCCTATCAGGCACCGCAATACCAGCAGCCGCAGCAGCCGCAGTTCAGCCAACCGACGCAGCGCGCCGCCGGGGGGCCAAATGAGGTGATGACCGATCTGTTGGAGCGGCTGGTGCGGCTGGAGGAGGAGAACCGGCTGCTGCGCGGCCAGGTCGAGCGGCTGGGCAATCTGGTGCAGACCCAGGGCAATGACACCACCAAGCAGTTTGGCGATCTGAGTTATCGCGTCGAAGCGCTGGAAAAGGGTGGCGCGGCGGCTCAGGCGGCGGGTGCGGCGGTGGCCGCCAAGCCTGGTCAACCGGCGGCTCCCGCGGCTGCGACGCCAGCCGCTCCCGCTGTCAAGCGCACGCCGGAACTGGCGTTGCAGGAAGGCAATGCGGCGCTGGCGCGGCGTGATTACGCGGCGGCGGAAGCGGCGGCGAATGAAGTGATCCAGGCAGCCAAGGGCGGGCCACGCGGGATGGACGGGCAGTTCCTGCTGGCCCAGGCGCTGGCGGGCGGGAAGAACTGGCAGAAATCGGCGGTCGCTTATTACGATGCCTATGATCGCGGCAAGACGGGCTCGCGCGCCCCGGAGGCGCTGCTCGGCCTTGCTAATGCGCTGGTGGCGCTGAATGACAAGAAATCCGCCTGCGACACGCTGAACAAGCTGCATGCCGAATTCCCCAATCCGCGTACGGAAGTGAAAGACGGGGTGGTGCAGGTGCGGATGAAGGCGGGCTGCAAGTAGTCTCGGGACTTCTGGCCGCCGTGCCGTGGAGCCGGTCGGTGAGGCTGAATTCGCTGGCCTGATGGAAGGCTTCGCCCCTTTTGCGGAGGGGCGCCGCATCGCGGTTGCGGTCTCTGGCGGGGCGGACAGCATGGCGCTGGCGTTGCTGGCGCGGCGCTGGGGCGAGCCGGTGGCATTTGTCGCCGATCATGGCTTGCGCGCGGGGTCTGCTGATGAGGCGGTGCGGACGCGGGCGCGGCTCGCTTCCATGGGTATTCCGGCGCGGATTCTCACCCTAGATCTGACGCGCGGACCGGCTTTGGCTGAGCGGGCGCGGCAGGCGCGCTATGCGGCGTTGCTGGGGGCGTGTGCGGAGGCGGGGCTGACCGATCTGCTGCTCGGGCATCATGCGCGGGATCAGGCGGAGACGGTGCTGATGCGGCGCGCGCGCTCTGGCCGGGACGAGGCGGGGATGGCGCCGGTGCGGCTGGAAGGCGCGGCACGCCTGGTGCGGCCCTTGCTGGGTGTGGCGCCGGGGCGGTTGCGGGCGAGCCTGCGGGACGCCGGGATTGGCTGGGAGGAAGATCCGAGCAACCAGGATGAGCGCGCCGAGCGGGTGCGTTGGCGTGGGGTGCTGGCCGACCCGGATGGCGATGGGGAGCAGGTGCGCGGACTGGTGGACGCGGCCGGGCGGGCGGCGGTGCGGCGGGACGCTGAGCGCGACGCGGTGGCGGCCTGGCTGGCGCGGCATGCGGTGATCCGGCCGGAAGGGGTGGTTCTGATCCCGGCAGCGGCGATGCCGGCGGCGGCGCTGTCGGCGGTGATCCAGGCGGTGTCGGGCGCTGCCTATCCGGCGGCGCGGGATGCGGTGGCACGGCTGGCGGCGGCGCCGAGGCCTGCGACCTTGGGCGGGGCGCGATTGATTGTGGCGGGGCGGCTGGGGGCAGGGTTGGCGGTGATCCGGGAGGCGGCGGCGATGCAGGCTCCGGTGGCAGCCATTGCTGGGCTGCGCTGGGATGGGCGGTTCCGTATGATGCGGGCGGCCGAGGGCGAGATTGGCGCGCTGGGAGAGGATGCGTCCGGGTTTGCCAGCCGGGCCGGGTTGCCGGTGGCGGTCCTGCGGAGCTTGCCGGTGCTGCGGGCGGGCGGTGCCATCGTGGCGGTGCATCCGGCGCTGGCCCGGCCAGGGTTGGCCCAGCCAGGGTTGGGGGTGCTGCCAGTGGTCTGGGATCCGGTGCGGCCTCTATCGTGAGGCTGATCAGGGTTCTTTTACCTCTGGGGATGCATGTAGACGCGAAGCACCCTATGTTGGGGCAATCCGGCGGGGGCTCCGCCGGGTGCGGGGCCGCTGAAGCGGGCCACGCCGCATTTGCCGGACCTTGTCGCACGGCGCCGTTTGCGGGCAGTTTTTGCCTGATGCGGGGACCGGCCTGGAGACTGGAGAGCGTATGAGCAATTTTGGCCGCAACCTCGCCCTCTGGGTCATCATCGCCCTGCTATTGGTGGTGTTGTTCAATCTGTTCCAGCCAGGATCGAGCCAGCGCTCCTCCACCCAGGTCGCCTATTCCGATTTTATCGGCGAGGTGAATGCCGGGCGCGTGCGTGATGTGACCATCCAGGGCCGCATTGTTGGCGGGCAGCTCACCGATGGGCGCGCCTTCCAGACCTATACGCCTGAGGATCCCACGCTGGTCGCGCGGTTGACCGACAAAGGCGTGCGCGTGGTGGCCAAGCCGGAAGATGATGGCGTCAATCCGCTGCTGCATTACCTGCTCTCCTGGTTCCCGATGCTGCTGCTGATTGGCGTGTGGATTTTCTTCATGCGCCAGATGCAAGGCGGCGGCGGGCGGGCCATGGGGTTTGGTAAGTCGCGGGCGCGGCTGCTGACCGAGAAGCAGGGGCGCGTGACCTTCGAGGATGTCGCCGGCATCGACGAAGCCAAGGCCGAACTTGAGGAAATCGTCGAATTCCTCAAGGACCCGCAAAAATTTCAGCGCCTGGGCGGCAAGATCCCCAAGGGCGTGCTGCTGGTGGGCCCGCCGGGCACTGGCAAGACTTTGCTGGCGCGCGCGATTGCCGGTGAGGCGAATGTGCCCTTCTTCACCATCTCGGGTTCGGATTTCGTCGAGATGTTTGTCGGCGTCGGTGCCGCGCGAGTGCGTGACATGTTCGATAACGCCAAGAAGAATGCCCCCTGCATTATTTTCATTGATGAAATCGATGCAGTAGGTCGTCATCGTGGCGCAGGATTAGGCGGTGGACACGATGAACGCGAACAAACATTAAATCAATTATTAGTTGAAATGGATG
>CANJOG010000280.1 GCA_947475475.1 Acetobacteraceae bacterium | reverse complement strand
GGGATGAGCGAAAGCGGCTCAGCAATATCGCCAAGCACGGGATCGATTTTCTGGACGCCGCTGCCATCCTCTTCGCCCCGCATCTGAGTCGCGCGGCCCGCGATGTGGAGGGCGAAGAACGATGCCTCGCGGTCGGGATGATGGATGGTCGCATTGTAGCGGTCATCTACACCTGGCGCGGGGAGGACAGGATCAGGATCATTTCTGCCCGGAGGGCGCGTGATGTCGAACGACGACACTATCAGGCGGTATTCGCCCACTGAACTCGCCAGGCTGCGCAAGGAAGGCGCCAGCCGCACCGATCATGCGCGGCTCGACGCGCTGAGCGAGGCTGAGCTGGAGCGTGACATTGGCTCCGATCCAGACTGGCGGAATATCCCCACGGACTGGACGAAGACTGCCGAGTTGGCAGCACCCCTCGGCAAGAAACTGATCTCGCTGCGGCTCGATGCCGAGATCATCGATTGGTTCCGCGCGCAAGGGCCTGGCTATCAGACGCGGATCAATGCGGTGCTCGATGTGTTCGTCAAGGAAGCGAAGAAGCGGCGGGGGTAGGTCTCGCCGCTTCAGCCCGCCTCCACTTGCTTGCCCTGCTCGCGCCAAGCCTTCATCCCGCCATCCAGCGCGGTGGCGCGAGAGAAACCCAATTCGCGCAGCGTTGCCGCAGCCAGAGTCGAGATGCGGCCGATTTCGCAATAGACGACGATGCGCAAAGTGGGGTCAGGCAGCATCTCGTTGACGCGCAATTCAAGCTGGCCGCGCGGCAGATGCGTGGCACCCGGAATATGCCCAGCCTGAAAAGCATCGCGTTCGCGCACGTCGAGAATGATCATGTCATTCGGCCGCGCGGCAACGCGGCTGGCCAGTTCGTCCATATCCATGAACGCCACCGATGCCGCCGCCTCGGACAGGAGTTGCGTGATCGTTTTGCCGCCGGTCATGTTGGTGCGCAAAGCTTCAGTCAGATGTGTCGGCGCTGACAGATTGAGATGGCGCATCATCTCCGTAAAATCTTCTCGGCCGGTTTTCTGCAGGCGTGGATTGCCAGATATCTCGGCGCCGATCGTGCTGTGCGTGCGGCCCTTATAGTCATGCGCCGGATAGACCAGCGTATCGGCGGGCAATTTCAGCAGCTTTTCGAACAGGCTCTCATAGAGCTGGTCCGGATCGCCGCTCGGCAGATCGGTGCGCCCTGTGCCGCCGATCAGCAGCGCATCACCGGTAAACACACGGTCCTCCACCACGATCGAGATCGAATCCCGTGTGTGTCCAGGCGTGTGCAGCATGCGCAGGCGCAGCGTGCCGACGATTAGCATGTCGCCGTCATCCACGCGCAAAGAGGCAAACGGCGCCGGGCTGGCGCGGTGCATCACCACCGGTACGCCAAGCTGCTGCGCCATCTCCTTCGTGGCCGAGAAATGGTCCGCATGGGTGTGGGTGTCGATCAGGTATTTGATCCGCAACCCATCGCGCGCCGCCTGGGCAGTGTAACGGTCGAGCAGGCGGATTTCAGGATCGATCAGCACGCCTTGGGACGTCTCGGGGCAGCCGACCAAGTAGGACAGACAGCCGCCGATGGTGAATTGCTCAAAAACCATGCCCAGCCCTCATCGGAAGAAAGATACATCTTCCATACCTACGCCGGATGGGTCCAGCCCGTTCAGCCGGGCAGGCAGGCGCGGAAGGCGCCACTTCCGGCCTGGAATCGGCCGGCCGCGCCGCCTATCTTCCGCCTCATCATGCCCAGCACCCCAGCCTTCCTCGATTCCGGCCGCCCCGCCGTGCCCGACATTGTCGTGCCCCGCGGCATCTTGCCCTTCTTCCTGCCGCAGCGCCCGGTGCGTGGCCGGCTGATCCGGCTTGGCGCGCTCGCCGAGGCGTTGATCTCGCGCCACGACCATCCTGAACCGGTGCGCGCCCTGGCCGGCCAGGCCCTGGCCCTTGCGGCCGGGCTTGCTGGTGCGCTGAAATTCCGCGGCTCATTCTCCATCCAGGCCAAGGGCGACGGCGCTGTGCCCATGCTGGTCGCGGATTGCACCGATACCGGCGAGCTCCGCCTCTACGCCCGCACCGATGCCGACAAGCTCGCCGCCTTGCTCGACGACAATCCCAACCCCAGCGCCGCAGCACTCTTCGGCAAAGGCTTTCTCGCCTTCACCGTGGACCAGGGCCCGGACATGGAGCGACACCAGGGCATCGTCGCCATTGAAGGTGACTCCCTCGCCGACATGGCGTTGCATTATTTCGAGACCAGCGAACAACTCCGCTACTTCGTCCATCTCGCCGCTGCCAACACCGATGCCGGCTGGCGCGCCGGAGCGTTGATCCTGGAGAAAGTCGCCGGCTCCGGCGGCATCGATCCCGACCTGGACGCCGCCGCCCAGCAGGAAAGCTGGAACACCGCCACCATCCTTGCCAGTACCCTCACCGACCGCGAATTGCTCGACGACACTCTGTCATCCGACAACCTGCTGCACCGCCTCTTCTATTCCGAAGGCGTCGCTGTGGATCTTGCCCGCGCGCTCGCCTATGGCTGCCGCTGCTCCCGCGCCAGGCTGCACGATATCCTGCAAGGCTTCCCGGCCGACGATCTCGACCATATGGCCATCGACGGCGATATCGTCATGACCTGCGAATTCTGCAACATCGACTTCCGCTTCCCCCGCACCGAGGTCGGCCGCCGCATGGCTGAGTGAGAGTTGACACTTGATACTGGAAGTCCGGGATAAGCCGGGACCATGCGGGACCTCGTGGGATGGAACCGCAGTTACCCGCCAAAATTTCGCCGCCGCGTTCGTAAAGTGGGGCGCGGCAATTTGATATTGGAAATCGGGGCATTCGGCAGCATTTCGCAGTTGATGTTGGAAATTGATCGGCGCGGCGGGTGATTGCTGAGCAGCTGCTAATGAGGCTCTGAGAGGGCTCTTAGGGCCGCTCATTTCGGATCGATGTCCAGCATGTATATCTTGCCGTCGAAGGCCGGGATCAGGTCTTTGGTCTGGCCGGCGGCGAGCGGATGATAGTTCTCGGGCGGCATCGGGATTGTTTTCTGGAGGAGCTCGTGGATGGCATAGGCTCGGAGCACGACCGGGCGGGCCTTGTCGAGGTCCGTGAAGCCATCGCACGGGAATAGGCCGCCGATGAAAACAGGGCGTTCATGAAAATTGGTGGCGCCGCGCCAGGCGCAGGCTTCGGCCCTAGATGTTGGAATTCCTAAGTAATCATCAGGGCTTTCGGATAGCCGTGGATTCGGGCCGGCTAAGTCGGAGACCAAACTTACGGCTCCGCCAGGGCTGCCGGCTCTGGCCCAGACATAGTTCCGGATGAAGTCCTGCTGATTGCCGAAGCAGAGGTCCTGGCGCTCCGGATCACGCTCCTTGCAGGGCTTCAGCATGGCGCGGGCTTCGCGTTCGACGGCCGCGGTGGCGGGAGCGAGCTGCTGCGCGATGGCCTGAGAGCTAACTAAGAGGCTGAGCAGAAGGCCGATGGCGGCGATTTTGAGGCGCATTCTTAGGACCTCTTGAGTGGTTCATCTTCGGTGAGGACAGCATAGGCGGCGGCGATCCGGCCGGCCATCGCGACGAGATTGTCGCGGAAAGTCTCGATCCCGACAACGGCTTCTACAATCTCGATGGCTTTAGCGAGCTGCAGAACATTAAGCCCGCCCGATGGCGGCGAGAGCAATTCGACGGTACGGGCTTCGGCGACGCCGGGCGCCATGGCGTCCGCCGCTGCTTCGAGCCCCCGACGCCGCGCGCTAATCCTCTCGGCCTCAGCGTGATGTTCACCACCTGGCGCGAAGGCCGGATGAGGCTTCGTGAGTGAAGGATTGGGATCACCTCGCCCCCCAATCAGCCATTCCACTGCGACTCCACAGGCATCGGCGATCGCCAAAGCGGCAGATGCCTTCATTTCTCGGCCTGAGACGTAAGAACCTAGCGTACTGAGCGCGATGCCCGAGATTTCAGAAACTCGTTTGTTGCCGCCTGCGGTCCGAATGGCCGCCTTAAGCT
>CANJOG010000279.1 GCA_947475475.1 Acetobacteraceae bacterium | reverse complement strand
TGGGCCAGAGCATCAGGCCGGAGTATCGCCGTGTTGTATCTCTCCTACGTGCCCCAACAGGCCGGCGCGCCGGCGGACTACGGCGAGACACGGGACACTCTCTTCCTGGAGCAAGATGGCTCCGCGACCGAACTCCAGACCTTCCGCAAGAAGAACCTGGTGGACCGCCCACCGGCCGATGCTCCCGATCCAAGGCTGCTCACCGCGCTGAGCGACTTTGTCAAAAAGCGCGGGGCCGATACCCGGCCGGTCGTCCTCATGGTCCACGGTTATTCCTTCAATCCACGCGACGCACAGGAATCACCGCTCGCGTCGGTCTACGGCTTCCCCCATGCCGTGCCACCCGGTCCCGACCACCGCATGAGCTGGATGCCGCTCGTCGGCGAATGCGACGAGGCCGGTGGCAATCTAGCCGAGAATGCCATCGGATTTTCCTACAACTCCATGGGCGGTAGCCTCACAGATTACGGACAGGCTTGTTGGTCCAACTCCTACCAGTACGCTCTGTTCGATCTTTCCCCGCTCGCTGCGCGGGCGCTGGCGAGCCTGATCACAGCGTTATCGGCCCATCCTGCACAGCGTTTCCGGATCTTCGCCCACTCACTTGGCACCCGCACCACCAGCCCGGCGGTCGGTCTGCTTGGCGGCAAGCTGCCCGCCAATCTCGACCGCATCCTGCTGCTCAATGGCGCCGAATTCTCTGTCGATGCGGCCAGGAACTTCGCGACCTGCACCAGCCAGGTGATCAATATCCTGAACACCAAGGATGCGGTGCTCGATCTTGGTGGCGAAGGTGCGGGCGCGCCGATCCGGCCCAATGAGAGCAAAGAGGCCTGCGTCATCGGCCGTGACGGGCTCGGTGGCAATACTAACTGGATCGACCTGCAATTGGACAATCCCGCTATCTGCGACCGCCTCGCCGCAATGGCCGGTGGAGCCTGCGCCATCTCGCCGGATCCGACGAACACTGTGCATCCGCAATCCTCGATGCGGCACTGGTGCAGCTAAACCAATGAAGGCAATCGTGTGCTGCTGCGCCAGATGATCCTCGGCGACACGATCGGGTTCGATGCCTTGAAACAGCTTGATGGATTGAAATCCCACCGTCCCTTCCACGGCACGTTTGCCGGCGTCGCGGTTCCTGCGACGCCATTCGCCTGCGCGGAACGCCCAGGCCCCAATCCCGCGTCAAATGCGGGTGGCGGCGGCCAGTAGCCTTCCCTACTCCGACGGAGCCAAAGGCAGGTTTGTCGGCACCGGCTTCGGCTCCGGCCGCGGGTTCCATTTCCGCGCGCCGCGATAATCCCGGTCGCTGACTATGCGCGGCCCGTCCGGCTCCAGCCAGACCGCATGCGCACCCTGGCGCCAGACGGTGAAGCGGTCGATGAAAGCGAGCCCCCGGCAGATTCCCTCCGCGGGCTCGGCCGCAATCAGCAGTGTCGCCCGCGCGCAGTCCGGCGCCTCGCCGCCGCGCCAGAGCAGCACCGGCGGCACCCCATCCGTGCCCACCAGACAAGACTCTTTGCCGCACTCCACCCCACCCGCACCGCCACGTGCCGGGAAAACCTGCCAGGCAGCCCCCGGCCAGACATGGCGCCAGGATTCCAGAGTCAGCGGATCGTCACGCTGCACATTCTGCATGTAGGCTGTCCCGCCCGTGCGAAAGGCGATCAGCCTTGCATCGGCCGAGATCAGCAAATCCGGCGCTGGTGCAAAAGCCGGCGACATTATACCCAACGCAATCGCCATTATTCCCGCCAGCCGCAGCCGTGATCGCCAAAGACCGAGCCAGGCGATGCCGAGCGAGAGAACCGCAAGACCCCAGGGCGGCATCGGCGGTACATGCAGTGTCGCGGCGGGAAGATGCGCGGTGCCATGCGCAATATTGAGAATAAGGTCGATCCCCCAGCCCATCGGCGCCAGCGCCAGATGCTCCAGCCCGAGCGGCATCAGCAGCAGCGCCGCCAGCCCCGCCGGCATCACCAGGAAACTGGTGATTGGCACCGCGATCATGTTCGACAGCACGTAATAAATCTGCACCACGCCAAAATGATAGGCGCCATAGGGCAGCGAGGCCGTCCCGGCCAGGATGCTCGTGGTCGCCAGCAGGATCAGATGATGGCCGAACCGCTTGGCAATGCCGCCGCCACGCATTTTCATCAGCACCGGGCGCAACACCTCATAGCCGGCAATCAGCGCCAGCACGGCGGAAAAACTCATCTGGAAACTCACGCCCGGCACTTCCTGCGGCGCGATCAACATGATGACCACCGCAGCCAGCGCCAGACCGCGCAAGGACAGCGCCCGCCGCCCCACCATGATTCCCAAAGTCACCAGGGCTGCCATGGCAAAACTGCGCATAATCGGCACATGCCCGCCGGTCAGGGCCAGATAGAAGAACCCGCCGGCCAACGCCGCCCCGGCGGCGATCTGCTTGCACGGCAGGCGCAGCGCCAGATAGGGGATCGCCGCCAGCCCAGCGCGCACCACAAGCATCATCACCAGCATCACCGCGCCAATATGCAGCCCGGCCACGGCGAGCAGATGCGCCAGACCGGAATCGCGAAACGCCGCGCGATCGGTCTCCGGAATGGATTGCGCGAACCCGGTCGCCAGCGTCGCCGCGATCGCGCCCTCCGTGCCCGGCAGCACGGCGAGGATTCGCGCTTGCACTGCCTCGCGAAACCCGCGCCAGCGCCGGCCGATGCCGTCAGGCTCGCCATGTGCCAGCACCTCGGCGCGGCCGAGCGCAAATCCCGCGCCGCCCAGCCCGGCGAAATAGGCATCACGCTGCGTGTCCCATGCCCCGGGATAGGCGGGCGGCGCCGGGGTGCGGAGCAAAGCGCGCAGCCGGATATGGTCGCCAGCCTGGATCTCCGTCTGGTCATTCGCCCGGAGCCGGATCCGCAACTGTCGCCCAAGCTTGCGATCGGCCAGCTCAGCCAGCACCGGCGCATCGATCAGCACCCGCCGCCCGCCCGGAATGATATCCACCGCGGCGACCACCCCGCTCACTGTCACGGATTTGGACGGGAGAGTGACAAAGCCCGGCCGCGTCTCGGCCGCCAGCCGCGCCGAGGCAAACCCGGCACTTGCCGCCAAAGCCAGCATGAAGAGAAACCGCGCCGGCCCGTTCTGCCGCATCAACGCGGCGCCCAAGGTCGCCAGCCCTGCCGTGACCGGCGCCACCCAGAGCGGCGGCTCGAACCGCAGGGCGAAATAGACCAACACGCCCGCCATCATGGCAACTGCAATCCAGGGCACAAAGCGCCCCCGCTCCGCCTCCATCGAGGCGAGCGTCAGGGCATGCAACCGCGTGATACGTCCGTAGCCTACATCGAGCACCACTTCCTATTGCATAACTTTAATCTTATGCAACTAAAATTAAGATGTGGAAAGATGCCTTCACGGCCAGAAAATCAGGTGGGAGGACATTCACGCAGTCAGGTGCTAAACGGCGCCATCCAACAAGAAATTGCCGAAGACATGACCGTTCGCACCCGCTTCGCCCCCTCGCCCACCGGCCTGCTGCATATTGGCGGCGCCCGCACGGCCCTCTTCAACTACCTCTTCGCCCGCCACCATGGCGGCCAGTATCTGCTGCGCGTGGAAGACACCGACCGCGAGCGCAGCACCGAGGAAGCAACCCGCGTCATCCTCGAGGGCCTGGACTGGCTCGGCCTCACCCCGGACGAGCCGCCGCTCTTCCAGTCCACCCGCGCCGAGCGCCATCGTGAGGTTGCGCTGGAACTTCTCGACAAGGGCCTCGCCTATCGCTGCTACTGCTCGGCCGACGAGCTCAAAGAGATGCGCGAAACGGCGATGAAGGAAGGCCGCGCGCCGCGCTACGATGGGCGCTGGCGCGACCGCGATCCGTCCGAGGCACCCGAAGGTGCGAAACCCGCCATCCGCCTGCGCGCCCCACGCGAGGGCGAAACGGTGGTCGAAGACCTCGTGCAGGGCAGTGTCCGCGTGGCCAATGCGGAAATGGATGACATGATCATCCTGCGCAGCGAC
>CANJOG010000278.1 GCA_947475475.1 Acetobacteraceae bacterium | reverse complement strand
CCGCCAGGTTTTCTACCGTGCCGATCGCGTGGCCCGGCCGCGCTGCACGATGCTGGCCGAGCCGCTCGCGCCCGATGACGGCTGGTGCGACGACCCCTCCCACCGTGATTACAACCGCCGGGTTCACCTGCCGCATCCGGCAGGGCATGAAGCGTTGTGGCGCGATGCGGCGGAATACGATGTCGTTGGCGTGCTGGGCTGGAACGATGCGCCGGTGGAGCGCGGGCGTGGCTCAGCGATTTTCCTGCATGTGGCACGGCCGGACTACCGGCCGACGGCAGGCTGCGTGGCGCTGTCTCTGCCCGATCTGCATGCCCTGCTCGAAGCGGGGGCGACAGCATTGCGGGTCATTCCATGAGCATATCCGTCGCCGCCGGAGAGGGATTGCCGCCTGGGCCGCGCCTGTGGGCGGTGGGGTCGCTGGTGCTGGCCATTCTGTTGGCGGTGCTGGATGGCTCGATCGCCAATGTGGCGTTGCCGACGTTGTCTCGGGACCTGGGCATCAGTGCCGCTGAATCGATCTGGGTGGTGAATGCCTTCCAGCTTGCCGTGACGGTGTCGATCCTGCCCTTGGCCTCTCTGGGAGAAATCTGGGGCTATAAGCGGGTCTATGCGACGGGGCTGGCGGTCTTCACCGCGGCCTCGCTGGCCTGCGCGCTGTCGGATTCTCTGGTCACGCTGGTGATTGCACGGGTTTTCCAGGGTCTTGGCGGCGCCGGCATCATGGCGGTGAATGCGGCACTGGTGCGCTATATCTACCCACGCGCGATGATTGGACGTGGCGTGGCGGTAACAGCGATGACGGTGGCGGTGGGCTCGGCCATCGGCCCAACCGTGGCCTCGGGGATTCTCTCGGTGGCTGACTGGCCTTGGCTGTTTGCGGTGAATGTGCCGCTGGGCGTGATTGCCGTGGCGGTGGCCATAAAGACTCTGCCGATGACGCCGCTGAGCGGGCATAAATTCGATACCGTCAGTGCCATTCTCTCGGCACTCACCTTCGGCTGCGTGGTCACCGGCATTGACGGTCTGGCCAATGGTGGGGGGGCGGCGTTTTCGGCCTTGGAGCTGGCGGTCGCGGTGGTGAGTGGGTTCTTGCTGGTGCGCCGCCAGTTGGGACGCCCGGCGCCGCTGCTGCCGATCGATCTGCTGCGGATTCCGATCTTCGCGCTGTCGCTCTGCACCTCGATCTGTTCCTTCACGGCGCAAATGATGGCCTTCATCTCGTTGCCGTTTTTCTTCCAGTACGTGCTGCATCTGAGCCCGGTGGAAACCGGATTGCTGATGACGCCATGGCCGCTGATGACGGCGTTGATCTCGCCCTTCGCCGGGCGCAAGGCGGATAAATGGCCGGCCGGGATCATGGGCGCGGTGGGGCTCGCTTTGTTCGGCACCGGGCTGCTGATGGTCGGGCTGTTGGACGAGGGTGCCAGCACGCTGGATATTGTCTGGCGCATGGGACTGGCCGGGCTGGGCTTCGGGATCTTCCAGTCGCCGAATAACCGCACGCTGATTACCTCCGCGCCGCCATCGCGGGCGGGCGGGGCGGGCGGGATGCTCGCCACCGCGCGGCTGATCGGCCAGAGTTGTGGCGCGGCCTTCGTAGCTGTGATTTTCGCCGCGGCGGCGGGCGGGCATAGTTCGCTGCCGATCGTGATTGCCGCCGGGATTGCCGGAGTTGCCGCATTGGTGAGCCTGAGCAGGCAGACAGTGCCGCGACCGGTTTCCTAGCGCATCGTCTGGCGGCCCCGCGCCAAGCGAGGTTGCCCGGCTGGGCTTAGACACTTAAGACACCGCCCCAAATCTCCACGCTGACTCTCGCCCATAAGGACCGCACCGAATGGCCAGCTACCAATACGTCTATGTGATGAAAGACGTCACCAAGGCCTTCCCGGGCGGGCGCGAGGTGTTCAAGGGCATTACGCTGTCCTTCCTCCCCGGCGTGAAGATCGGCGTGCTGGGCGTGAACGGCGCCGGTAAATCGACGCTGCTCAAGATCATGGCCGGTATTGAGAAGGATTACGGTGGCGAGGCCTGGGCTGCCGAGGGCGTGAAGGTCGGCTATCTGGAGCAGGAGCCGCAGCTCGATGAGACCAAGACGGTGGGCGAGAATGTGGCCGAGGCATTTGGCCCCGTGCTGGTTGCGCTGCATCGCTTTAACGCGATTTCCGAGCGCTTCGCCGAGCCTATGGAAGACGACGAGATGAACGACCTGCTCACCGAGCAGGCGAAGTTGCAGGAACAGATCGACGCCGGGAATGGCTGGGAGATCGACCGTTCGATCGAAATCGCGCTGGATGCGCTGCGTTGCCCGCCGGCCGAGAGTGCGGTGGACAAGCTGTCCGGTGGTGAGCGCCGCCGCGTGGCTTTGTGCCGCCTGCTGCTGGAAAAGCCAGATATCCTGCTGCTCGATGAGCCGACCAACCATCTCGACGCCGAGAGTGTCGCCTGGCTGGAGCGGACGCTGCGCGACTACGTGGGCACTGTCATGGTCATCACCCATGACCGTTACTTCCTCGACAATGTCACCAACTGGATTTTGGAAATCGAGCGCGGCCGCGGCTATCCGTTCGAGGGCAATTACTCTTCCTGGTTGGAGCAGAAGCTCAAGCGCCTGAAGCAGGAAGAGAAGGAAGAAAGCTCGCGCCAGCGCGCTCTGTCCGCCGAGCAGGAGTGGATCCAATCCTCGCCGCGCGCGCGCCAGACCAAGAACAAGGCGCGTATCCAGAAATACGAAGAGATGCTGCAAAAGTCGCAGGAAATGGCGGGCGGTGTGGCCGATATCGTCATCCCGCCGGGTCCGCGCCTGGGCGGCACGGTGATCGAGGCGCAGGATCTGTGCAAGGGATTTGGCGATCGCGAGCTGTTCGAGAACCTGAACTTCAAGCTGCCGCCCGGCGGCATTGTCGGCGTGATCGGGCCAAACGGTGCGGGCAAGTCCACGCTGTTCCGCATGATCATCGGCCAGGAAAAGCCGGATTCCGGATCGCTGAAAGTCGGCGAGACGGTAAAGCTCGGCTATGTCGATCAGAGCCGCGACACGCTCGATCCCAACAAGAACGTCTGGGAAGAGATCAGCGGCGGCACCGATGTGATCTATCTCGGCAAGCGCGCCGTGCCCTCGCGTGCCTATGTCGGCGCCTTCAACTTCAAGGGCTCGGACCAGCAGAAGAAGGTCGGCATTCTCTCCGGCGGTGAGCGCAACCGCGTGCATCTGGCGAAGATGCTGAAGCTGGAAAGCAACGTCATCCTGCTCGATGAGCCGACCAACGATCTCGACGTCGATACGCTGCGCGCACTGGAAGAGGCGCTGGCCGAATATGCCGGCTGCGCGGTGATCATCAGCCATGATCGCTGGTTCCTCGACCGGCTGGCGACGCATATCCTGGCCTTCGAGGGCGACAGCCATGTCGAGTGGTTCGAGGGCAATTTCCAGGCCTATGAGGAAGACAAGCGCCGCCGCCTGGGTGCGGACGCCACCGAGCCGCATCGCATCAAGTATCGCCCGCTGGCGCGCTAGAACCTCGCCTTGCTCCCCTTCGAATGAACCCCGTCTGGTGCATTCGGACCGGCCGCCTGGATATGGCGCCGGTCTGGGGGGGCGATCTGCCTGATCTGATTGCGCTGAAGACCGACCCCAGCGTGTTCGCCGTCATGCTGGGGGGCGTGCGGACACGTGAGCAGGTGGAAGCCGAACTGGCCGCCGATATCTCCATGTGGGGGCGGCTCGGTGTGGGCATGTGGAGCCTGCGCGCCCGCGATGACGGGCAATTCATCGGCATTGCCGGGATGATGGAGCGGCGCGACGGGCTGGGGATCGCGCTGCGGTTCGCGCTCTGGCCGCAGGCACGCGGTGGCGGCCTGGCGCGCGAGGCAACGGTGGCGGCGCTGTTCTTCGCGCATGACCGGGCCAATATTCACCGGATTGTCGCGGTGGCGCGGGAGGAAAATTTCGCCTCGCGCATCGTGCTCGGCTCGATCGGGATGCGTGTCTGCGGCAGTTTCCTGCGCGATGGCTAT
>CANJOG010000277.1 GCA_947475475.1 Acetobacteraceae bacterium | reverse complement strand
TCTGCTCTTCGGTGAGGATTCTGGCGCTTTCGGCGGCGTGTTCCGAGTCACCGAGGGCCTCCAGCAAAAATACGGCCTGCATCGCAGCTTCGATGCACCAATCGCCGAGGGCGGCATTATCGGCGTCGCCATCGGCATGGGTGCCTACGGGTTGCGCCCGGTCGTGGAAATCCAGTTTGCCGACTACATCCTTCCCGCTTTCGACCAGATCGTCTCGGAAGCAGCCCGCATCCGCTACCGCTCGGGCGGCGAATTCGCCGTGCCCATCACCATCCGCACTCCCTGCGGCGGCGGCATCTATGGCGGACAGACGCATAGTCAAAGTCCGGAAGCGATTTTCGCCCATGTCTCCGGCATCAAGACAATGATGCCCTCCAACCCGTATGACGCCAAGGGCATGCTCATCGCCGCCATCGAGGATGACGACCCCATCGTTTTTCTCGAACCCAAGCGCCTGTATAGCGGCCCCTTCGACGGTCGACCGGAACGGCCGATCCCAAGCTGGGCCGGTCATCCGAAGGCGGACGTTCCCGACGGTTATTACACCGTTCCGATCGGCAAGGCGGACATCACACGCCCTGGCTCGGATGTCACGGTGCTCGCCTATGGTACCATGGTCCATGTCGCCCTCGCTGCGGCGGAAGAGACCGGCATCGATGCTGAGGTGATCGATCTGCGCAGCCTGGTGCCGCTCGACATCGAGACGATCGAGGCCTCGGTCCGCCGCACCGGCCGTTGCGTCGTTCTGCACGAAGCCACCCGCACCGGCGGCTTCGGCGGCGAACTCTCCGCCCTGGTGCAGGAACGTTGCTTCGCCCAGCTTGAAGCTCCGGTTCTGCGCGTCACCGGCTACGACACGCCATATCCGCTGGCGCTTGAATGGGACTATTTCCCCGGCGCCAAACGCGTCAGCCGCGCGCTGCGTCGCGTCATGGCTTCGTATTAAGGAGTTCGGCATGGGTCACTTCACCTTCCGCCTGCCCGATATCGGCGAAGGCACCGCTGAGGCCGAAATCGTCGCCTGGCACGTCAAACCTGGCGATTCCGTCAAGGGGGATGCCCCACTCGTCGATGTGATGACGGAAAAGGCGACGGTGGAAATCACCTCGCCTGTCTCGGGCATCGTACTGAGCGTCGCCGCCGAACTCGGTGCGCGCGTGCCCATCGGCATCGACTTGGTGGAATTCGAAATCGATGGGGAGGCGCCGTCCACGGCCGCGCCGGAGCAGTCTGCCGCAACCGTACCATCCGAAACCTCCGCGCCAGCGGCGGAAACTGTGTCCACGCCGTCGCACGCCACCGCCTCCCCGGCGGTGCGCGACCGCGCCCGCAAGCTCGGCCTCAATCTCGCCAGCGTCATGGGCACTGGCGAGGAAGGCCGCGTCACCCATGACGATCTCGACCGTTTGCTCACTGGCGGGGCAGGCTCATCGCCACCTCCCGCCGCCATCCGTCGCGATGGCGTCACCGAGATCAAACTCGTCGGTCTGCGCCGCAAGATCGCCGAGCGGATGGAAATCTCTACCCGCAGCATTCCGCATTTCGCCTATGTCGAGGAAGTCGATGTCACCGCGTTGGAGGATCTGCGCGTCACACTCAATGCCCGCTATGGCGATACCCGCCCGCGCCTGACCGTGCTGCCTTTCCTGTTGCGCGCCATGGTCCTGGCCATACCCGAGTTTCCGCAAGCTAACGCCACCTATGACGAATCCACGCTCACGCTACGCCAGCACGCTGCCCTGCATGTTGGCATCGCGGCGCAGACGCCAGGCGGGCTGATGGTGCCGGTGGTGCGCCATGCTGAAGCGCGCAGCCTGTGGGACAGTGCCGCCGAAATCCAACGCCTCACGGCCGCCGCCCGCGCCGGCACCGCTAAGCCCGACGAGCTATCCGGCTCCACCATCACGATCACCAGCCTTGGCGCGCTCGGCGGTATTGCCGTGGTGCCGGTGATCAATCCCCCGGAAGTCGCCATCATCGGCGTCAACCGCCTGGCCGAACGTCCGATGGTGCTCAACGGCGCCATCGCCATCCGCAAGATGATGAACCTGTCATCGAGTTTCGATCACCGCATCATCGACGGCTTCGACGCCGCCTCGCTGATCCAGCGCATCAAGGCACTGCTCGAACAGCCGGCGCTTCTCTTCGTCGTGTAGGGTGCCTGCTCGTCAGCCCGTCAGCCCGTCAGCCAGTAACGCGCAACGGCTGCGGAGATCGCCGCCACGAGCACGGCGGCGTGCGCGGCCAGCAGAGCGGCGCGCGGCGCATCGGCCTCACTTGTCCCGCCACCAGCGAGAACAATCCGCGCCAGCATCCAGCCTGCCAGTGCCAATCCGGGCAGCACCGGCAGGAAATATCGCCCCTGCACGCCATCCACCGTCGCCGCGCCGGTGGATGTCCACGTGATGTAGAGCGCGATGAAAATCAGAAAACTTGCGGCCAGACAGCCGGGAACAGAAAGCGCCGCCAGCCTGCCAAAGCTGCCCGCATGGCGCCGCCGCGCATCCACCGCAATGGCTGCCAGCAGCAATAGCCAGATCAGCACGATCAGCCCATTCGGCAGCCGCGTATCCAGCGACCCAAGCACGCCGACCGCACTGGCGGCATAGGACGCGCCATGCAGCGCCAGGGTGCGTGCCAGGAGGCCGGGAATTTCCGTGACGTGCTGCATCAGCCATGTCTGCTGCGCCGCCATGCCGGCGTTGAGCCGCGCATCGTCCGGCGGTCCAAATACGGCGCTGGAGAGCAGCGCGCCGGCAATGCAGACACCAAGCGGCACACCCCAAAACCAGGCAAAGCCACGCAGCCCGCTTGGCCAGCGCAGTCCGGCGAGCACCACCAGCAGAGGTGCATAAACAAGCTTGGCGTGGCCGAGGAAAAACGCCGCAACGATGAGCACCGCCTGCTCGCGGCTTGATGGTGGGCGCCCCGCCGCCTGTGCCCGCAGTACGACGGTGAGCAAGGCCAGCGCCGCGAGGATCGGCGTCGTGTCATAGCTCAGCGAGGCCGCCTGGTGCACCACCATCGGAACCAGCGCGAAGCCGGCGACAAATTGGCGTAACACGGGCAGAAGGCGCAACGCGATCAGGATACAAACCGCGAAGACAAGAAGATTGCCGATCCTGCCAGCATAAAGCTGCGCCTGCCAGCTCAGCCCCACACCCGCCACCCAGGCCAAGGATTTCGCCGCCAGCAGTCCCGCCAGTTGCGGCAGATAGACCAGCGGCGATGCCGATTGCATGTTGAAGACCATCCAGCTTGCCGGTTCGGCTGCGGGCTCGGCAAACGCATCCGCACGCCAGCGTGTCGCGTCATAACGCTGCTCGGAATGGCCACGCATCTCGCTGCCCGCGGCGACGTAGGCACTGAGACTATCCGGCACGCGCGCGCTCACCACGCCCTGCACCTTGCGGGGGAAAATCTGACCATCGGTCAGCATCATCAGCCGCAGCAAATGCGCATCTTCATCCGGTGGCTGGATTGGCGGCATGACCGCCCCCATGACGACTCCCGCTGCCAGGATCAGCAGAAAGACCGTGCGGGCAAACCAGTCGCCACGGTGGCGCGGCCTCACGCCGGCCTCTCGGCCTTGGCCAGAGTCTCAACCTCGGCACGGTCGATCTGTGCGGTGCCTTCATGCGACACAGCGGATGCCCCCGCCGCCATGCCCCAGGCCAGCGCGTCCTCCGGCAAGGCGCCCCGCGAAAGCGCCAGCACCAGGGCGGCAAGAAACGAATCACCGGCGCCCACGGTGCTGCGCACGTCCACCGGGATGGCGGCCCGGCGAATGACCCCGTCCGGCGTCGCCAGCAAAGCGCCAGCCTCGCCCGCGGTCATTGCCACCATCCCCACAGCGCCCGTGCGCACCAGGTCGAGCGCCGCTGCATCCTGTTCCGCGGCAGTTTCCAGCGTGTGCCCGACAAGATCCTCGAACTCGCGCAGGCTCGGCTTGATCAGGGCAACACCGCGGCCCAACGCCGCCTTCAGTGCCGGTCCCGATGTATCGACGGTGAATTTCTGCCGG
>CANJOG010000276.1 GCA_947475475.1 Acetobacteraceae bacterium | reverse complement strand
GGCAACTCCTCCATCCCGAAGATTCGGGAACAACATAGCAAACAAGGGGTAAACAGCGATTGAAGCAGCTTTCGGGCGGACTAATCCGTCCGAAATTCGTCGCCGCCCAGACCGGCCGCCCCGCACAATGCAGGAGGGCAGGGGGATTCATTTCCGGTTTCAGCAGCCCGCTATGCACCAAATCGAGCCAAAAGACGAGGAACAAAGCAAGGTCCGGCGGCGAACGCCCCCGCCAAAGGATCGGGGGCGCCTAGACCCGGCGCTCCACCATCATCCGCTTGATTTCGGCGATCGCCTTTGCGGGATTGAGCCCCTTGGGACAGGTCTGGGCGCAATTCATGATCGTATGGCAGCGATAGAGCCGGAAGGGGTCTTCCAGATTATCGAGCCGCTCGCCGGTCGCCTCGTCGCGGCTGTCGATCAACCAGCGATAGGCCTGAAGCAAAACCGCCGGCCCGAGATAACGATCGCCATTCCACCAATAGCTCGGGCAGGAAGAGGAGCAGCAGGCGCACAGAATGCATTCATAGAGCCCATCGAGCTTGGCCCGATCCTCCTTGCCCTGCCGCCATTCGGTCTGCGGCTCGGGCGTCTTGGTCTGAAGCCAGGGCTCGATCGAGCGATGCTGGGCGAAGAAGCCGGTGAGATCGGGCACCAGATCCTTGACCACCGACATATGCGGCAGCGGATAGATTTTCACCGCGCCTTGAAAATCCTCGATCGCCGAAGTGCAGGCGAGCCGGTTGGTGCCGCCCTGGCTGCCGCTGGCGCCGATATTCATCGCGCAGGAGCCGCAGACACCCTCCCGGCAGGAGCGGCGAAAGGTCAGCGTCGGATCGATCTCGTTCTTTATCTTGATAAGCGCGTCCAGGATCATCGGCGGGCAATCGTCGAGATCGATGAAATAGGTGTCCATGCGCGGATTGGCGCCGCTGTCGGGATCGTAGCGATAGATATGGAATTCCTTGAGCCGCGCGGCGCCTTCCGGCTTGGGCCAGACCTTGCCCTCGGTTACCCGCGAATTCTTCGGCAGCACAAATTCGGCCATGCCCAATCCCCAAATACTCTATTGCCGACCCTTGCGGATCACCAGTATCAACCCCTACCGGATCTCGTCGCTCGCCGCGGCTTTCACATCAACGAAATCGTGTCCGGGCGAGGCCTTCATCCTCGCCCCTAATAATCGCGCGCCTTGGGTTTTATGTACTCAATGTCGTTGGAGAGCGTGTAGTTGTGCACCGGCCGGTCATCGAGCCGGACGCTCTTCTTGTCGAGATCGGTGAAGGCGAGCGTGTGCTTCATCCATTTGACGTCGTCGCGCTCGGGAAAATCCTCCCGCGCATGGGCGCCGCGCGATTCGGTGCGCGCGAGCGCCGAATCCACCGTCGTCACCGCCTGCAGGATCAGATTCTCGAATTCCAGCGTCTCGATCAGATCGCTGTTCCAGATCAGCGAGCGGTCGCTGACGCGAATATCCTCGCCCTCGGCCCAGACCTGATGAATGCGTTCATGGCCTTCCTGCAGCACCTCGCCGGTGCGAAACACTGCGCAATTCTCCTGCATGACCGCCTGCATACGCGCGCGCATGGTGGCGGTGCTGCTGCCGCCATTGGCATTGCGGGCGCGGTCGAGCCGCGAGAGGGCGTAATCGCCAGCATCCTTGGCAAGATCGGCGTGTTTGGTGCCCGCGCTTATCGTTGCCGCCGCCCGCAGCGCCGCCGCGCGGCCGAACACGACCAGATCAGTCAGCGAATTGGAGCCCAATCGATTGGCGCCATGCACCGACACGCAGGCCGCCTCGCCCACCGCCATCAGCCCCGGCACCACCGTGTCGGGATCGCCGCCGGCCTTGGTCAGGACCTCGCCATGAAAATTCGTTGGAATGCCGCCCATATTGTAGTGAACGGTCGGAAGGACGGGGATCGGCTCCTTGGTGACGTCGACACCCGCAAAGATCCTTGCGCTTTCCGAAATGCCCGGCAGGCGCTCATGCAATATCCTCGGGTCAAGATGGTCCAGATGAAGATGTATATGGTCTTTTTTCTTACCCACGCCACGGCCTTCGCGAATTTCAACCGTCATCGCCCGTGAGACCACGTCGCGCGAGGCAAGATCCTTGGCCGAAGGCGCATAGCGCTCCATGAAGCGCTCGCCTTCCGAATTGGTCAGATAGCCGCCCTCGCCACGCGAGCCTTCGGTGATCAGAACCCCGGCGCCATAGACGCCGGTGGGATGGAATTGCACGAATTCCATGTCCTGCAGCGGCAGGCCGGCCCGCAGCACCATGGCATTGCCATCGCCCGTGCAGGTATGAGCCGAGGTGCAGGAAAAATAGGCCCGTCCATAGCCGCCGGTCGCCAAAATCGTCTTATGCGCCCGGAAGCGGTGCAGCGTGCCATCGTCCAGGCAAAGCGCCACCACGCCTCGGCATTTGCCCTCTTCCATGATCAGATCGATGGCGAAATATTCGATGAAGAATTCCGAGGAGAAGCGCAGCGCCTGACCGTAAAGCGTATGGAGGATCGCATGGCCGGTGCGATCGGCGGCTGCGCAGGTGCGCTGCGCGATGCCTTCGCCGAAATTTGTTGTCATGCCGCCAAAGGGGCGCTGATAGATCTTGCCCTCCTCGGTGCGGCTGAAGGGCACACCAAAATGTTCCAGCTCATAGACCGCGGCGGGAGCCTCGCGGCAGAGATATTCGATCGCGTCCTGATCGCCCAGCCAATCCGATCCCTTGACCGTGTCGTACATGTGCCAGCGCCAATCGTCCGGCCCCATATTGCCGAGCGAGGCGGAAATGCCCCCCTGCGCCGCCACCGTATGGCTGCGGGTGGGGAACACCTTGGTGATGCAGGCGGTCTTCAGTCCGGCCTGCGCGGCACCCAGCGTCGCGCGAAGGCCCGCGCCCCCGGCGCCAACCACCACCACATCGAAAGTGTGGTCGATAAAAGAATAGGCCCGCCCATTGGTTTTCGGGGCGCCCTGCCCATTTGCCAGAGCCATGCGCCTAACCTCCCAAAGCGAGCTTGACGACCGCCAGCGTTGAGGCGAGACCCAGACCAAGCGGAAAGAAAATATTGAGTATCAACAATGGCTTATGCCAGAAACCGTGAGCATAGTCGTCGATGATTTCCTGCATGCCGATGCGCATGTGAACGAGCATGGCCACCAGCATGGCCAGGATCAGCGTCGAAACCAGCGGCGAGGACAGGCGCATGACGACTTCGCCATAGGGCTTGCCGCTGAGGGTTAAGAGAACAATGACGAAAATCGAGATGAGGGCGATATTGGCGATCGCGGTCAGGCGCTGACGCCAGAAGAGCTCGGTACCGCTATGCGCCGAGCCAAGGCCGATTACCCGGCCGAGCGGCGTGCGCATGCTCGAAGCGGTTTTCTTGGCGTCCATATCTAACCTCAGCGAAGGGTAAGAACGACTGTCCAGACCAGGGCGGTCAGGACGAGCGAGCCGATAAGGCTCGCCCAGGCAAGCTTGTCGCGCTGCCCCTTTTCCATCAGCGCCGTGCTGTCCCAGATCAGATAGCGGATGCCGCCCAGCATGTGATGGAACAGCGCCCAGCTATAGCCGAAGAGGAGGAGCTGGCCGAACCAGGAGGCCAGAAAACCAGAGACCACCGCGAAGGCTTGCGGACCGCTGGCGGCGGCGATCAGCCACCAGGCCAGAATCAGCGTGCCGAAATAGAGCGCCCCGCCGGTGATCCGGTGGACGATCGACATCATCATGGTGATGGTGAAATGATAAATCGAAAGATGGGGCGAAAGCGGGCGGCCGGCCCTGGCATTATTGGTCTGCATCGCCTGAAAAATCCTCGTCCCTGCCACTCTTTCTCAGCCTGCCCGCCGGGAATGCGCCGGATCGGGATGCTCTTCAGGGTGGGCGGTCTTCTATAGCCAATCCGGGCCTGCCGTCAAAAGCCAATATCGGGCCTAAGTCTCTACTGGTTCCCGCCCATATGAAACCCTATAAGTGAACCCCATAATCGCTTGAAACCCCTCTTGGCCAGGACAATGACCGCCAGCCCCCTC
>CANJOG010000275.1 GCA_947475475.1 Acetobacteraceae bacterium | reverse complement strand
GCGACATCGATCTGGTCATACGCCCAGGCGAGCGCATCGGCCTGATCGGTCGCTCGGGCGCCGGCAAGTCCACCCTGGTGAACCTGCTGCTGCGCTTTTTCGACCCCGAGGAGGGCCGAATCCTGATCGACGGCCAGGATATCACCAGCCTCACCCAGGAAAGCCTGCGCGCGTCGATCGGCGTGGTGACGCAGGACACCTCGCTGCTGCACCGCTCCATCCGCGACAATATCCGCTATGGCCGACCCGATGCCACCGAGACGATGATCAGGGACGCCGCGCGCCAGGCCTCGGCGGACCGGTTCATCGAGTCGCTCGAGGATCCGCAAGGCAGGCGCGGCTATGACGCCCATGTCGGCGAGCGCGGGGTGAAACTTTCCGGCGGCCAGCGGCAGCGCATCGCACTCGCCCGGGTGATCCTCAAGGATGCCCCGATCCTGGTGCTCGACGAAGCCACCGCATCGCTGGATTCGGAGGTCGAGGCGGCCATTCAGGAGCAGCTCGATACGCTTATGCGCGGACGCACGGTGATCGCGATTGCACACAGGCTCTCGACCATTGCCCGGATGGACCGTCTGATCGTGCTCGACGAGGGGGAGATCGCCGAGCAGGGCACGCATGCGGAACTGCTGGCCCTCGGCGGCGTCTATGCGCGGCTTTGGACGCTTCAATCGGACGGATTTTCCAGCATCGGTGCCCAGAGATTGGCTGCGGAGACTTCAACCATTCTTGACACTGTCCTCCCCCCCCGGTAGCTAGCCCCCGCCTTCCCGGCGGGCGGCGCGCTTTATCGGCGGGCGGCTGGCAAAAGGCACGGATATGGCTCGGATATGACTAAGGAACAGGGCAACGGCAGGAACTCGTTCGAGGATCGCCTGCGCGAAGCTCGTTTCAGGCGAGGGATGGACCCGAAACCGGGTTCCGATGCCTCGGGCACAGGTGGCAAGTCGCCGCTGGGTGTCGGCCTGAAAGTGGGTGTGGAGCTGGTCTCGGCACTGGTCGTGGCAATCGCCATCGGCTTTGCGCTGGATCGCTGGCTCGGGACACGCCCGATCTTCCTGGGCATTTTCCTGCTGCTGGGAGGTGCTGCTGGCGTGCTCAACGTGTGGCGCATGTATGCGCCGCCGGACCGGCTCGGCCAGAAGCGAGACAAGACTGAGCGCGACAAGACCGACTAAGACGTGACCACCCTGCTATCCGCCTGCTTTCTTCTTCGCCGCCTCATCCCTGGGGGATTCTGCCTTGGCCGCTGAACCGACGCACGCGATCGACGCGCTTGGCCAGTTCAAGCTCGAACCGGTAATCGGTTCGCTGCATTTTTCCCAGTCAAACGTCTTCATGCTGGTGGCAGCCCTGTTGACGCTCGGCCTGCTGGTGCTGGGCATGCGCCCGCGCGCTGTGGTGCCGGGCCGCTTCCAGGCCCTGGCCGAAATGGCCTACCAGATGTTGCTTGATATGTGCGTCGGCACGATCGGGCCGGAGGGTAAGCGCTACTTCCCCTTCGTCTTCACGCTGTTCTTCTTCATTCTGCTCGGCAACCTGCTCGGCCTGCTGCCCTTCGCCTTCACATACACCAGCCATATCGCCGTAACCTTCGGCCTGGCGCTGATTGTGTTCGTGATCGTGACCTTTGAGGCACTGCGCCTGCATGGCCTGCACTTCTTCTCCTACTTCTTCCCGGCCGGCGCGCCTGTGCTCCTGGCGCCGCTGATCGTGCCGGTGGAAATCATCTCCTACCTTTCCCGCCTGGTCAGCCTGCCGGTTCGTCTCTTCGCGAACATGGTGGCCGGTCACGTGATGTTCGAGGTTTTCGCCAGCTTCATCGTGATGATGAGTGCGGCCGGCATCCTGGGCAGCGCCGCGAGCATCTTCCCGCTCGGCCTGAACGTGGTTCTCGTCGGCTTTGAGTTGCTGGTTGCCGTTCTGCAGGCCTATGTGTTCGCCATTCTGACCTGCATCTATCTGCACGACGCGGTGCATCTGCACTAAGCAGCGCCGCGTCTTCGTGGAAACCGCCTAACCTTTTTCCCTATCACCATCCCGATCTTCTGACGAAAGGAAGCTACCCATGGAAGTCGCCGCAGCTAAGGCCCTTGGTGCCGGTATCGCCGTTATTGCTCTTGCCGGCGTTGGCATCGGCATCGGCAACATCTTCTCCTCGCTGGTCTCCAGCGTTGCCCGCAACCCCGCCTCGCGCGACCAGGTCTTCGGCCTCGGCATTCTCGGCTTCGCGCTGACGGAAGCCGTTGCTCTCTTCGCGCTGCTGATCGCCTTCCTCATCCTGTTCACCTGATCCGGACGAGCTGCCCTCCCAGCTGGCTCTCCTCTCCTAAGGTGCGCATGACCATGCCTCGCAATCCGTTCCGGCGTTTGCAGTTGGCCGGCCTTCTATTAGCCGGTGCCGCGATCGCTCCTCTGCCGGCCCTCGCCGGCGAGGGCATGCCGCAGCTCGATTTCGCCAATCCGCTCACCATCTGGCAGGTGATCTGGATGGCGGTGATCTTCCTGCTGCTGTACCTGCTGGTGCGGCTGTGGGGCCTGCCCCAGGTCGCCAATGTGGTGGATGCGCGTAACGCCTCCATCCTCTCGGATCTGGAGACAGCGCGTCAGGCCAAGGAACGGGCGGATGCGGCCGTGACCGAACTGACGGTGGTAACCCGCAAGGCCCATGCCGATGCCCAGGCGCAGATCGCCGCGGCACTCGACAAGGCCAAGGCGGAAGCCGCCGCCCAGTCGGAAGCAGCCAATGCCAGGCTGGATGCGCAGCTCGAAGCTGCCGAGGGCCGGATCGCCGCTGCCCGCAATGCCGCCATGGCGGCGCTGCGTGACGTGGCATCCGAGACCGCGCGCAACATGATGGATCGCCTGCTGGGCGAAGCCCAGGCCACGCAAGTGGATAACGCTGTCGGCCGGGCGCTTGCCGGCCGCGGTCAGGCCTGAGGGGGAGACAGCTCATGGAGCACCACGAAAGCTTCTGGGCCGATCCGCGCTCCTATGTCGCGATCGCCTTCGTTATCTTCTTCATCATCTTCGGCAAGAAGATCTGGGGCGCGCTGACCGCCGTGCTCGACAAGCGGGTTGAGGCAATCCGCACCGAGCTGGCCGAAGCCTCCCGCCTGCGCCAGGAAGCCGAGACCATGCTGCGTGACGCCCAGTCGCGCCGCGACGCTGCCCTGGCCGAAGCTGCCGCCCTGCTTGAAGGTGCCAAGGCCGAGGCTCTCCGCGTGGCCGAACGCGCCACCAAGGATGCCGAAGCTGCCGCCAAGCGCCGCGAACAGATGGCCATGGACCGTATCTCCGCTGCCGAAAAGGCCGCGGTGCGCGATGTCCAGGTTGCCGCGGTAGAAGTGGCGACCGAAGCTGTGAAGGGCCTGTTGTCCACCGATCTATCAGCCGAACGGGATGGCGCGCTGATCGACCGGGCAATTGCCGGCCTGCCCAATGCACTGTCACCGCGTCGGGCTGCCTGATCCTTCCTTGCCATTATCAGACTTCGCGAAGGGCGGCCCTCGGGCCGCCCTTTTCATTTGCACCCAATACCGAATTGGCTCGTTATGCGAGGGCGATGTGGCCAGACACAGTGCAGGGCGTTCTTGCAGTTCTATACATGTCTTCTGGTTACCATTTTCACCTGTCGCCAAACCGGATTAGGGTGGGCGTGCGAGCCGGGTTGACCGGTGCGGGAGGTTGCGCCGGCCAACGGCGCTGGTTTCGGAGGTCTCTATGCGCTTGAACCGCCTCACTTTCTCCCTGTCGAGCGCCCTGCTGGGAGCGGTCTCGCTCGCCTCCCTCACGCCGGTGGCCTCGCCAGCACACGCAGCCAATTTCCGCTGGGCGAATGATGGCGACGTCAATTCGATGGACCCCTACGCCCGCAACGAGACCTTCCTGCTCACCTTCCTGCAGAACATCTACGACCCGCTGGTCCGCCGCGGCCGCAAACTGGAGTTGGAGCCGTCTCTGGCGACCAAATGGGAGCAGACCTCACCGACCACCTGGCGCTTCCATCTGCGCGATGGCGTAACATTCCACGGCGGCGATGCCTTTTCGGCCGATGACGTCGTG
>CANJOG010000274.1 GCA_947475475.1 Acetobacteraceae bacterium | reverse complement strand
CTGGGCGATCACCGGCAAGCCGGCCCAGGGATGCGGGGTCATATCCTGCTGGGCAATGCCCTTGGCCTCGCGCGGCGTGCCGGGCAGCGGGATTTGCACCGTCTCGCCCGGCAGATCGGGGCGTTCCTTCAGCTTCAATTCAGCGACAAGGCCGGTGACGCCATATTGGTGGCGCACCGACCAGGACAACCGCGTGGCCCGGCTGCGCGGGGCGGCCCCCGGCGCCTCGGTGAAGGCCACCACGGGCGCCGCATTGGCAATCGCGGCGAGGTCCCAGGCAGCGATCTGCTTGCCGTCCCGCCTGATGGTCACATGGACGCCAGCGGTGATGTCGAGTTCGGCCTGGAAGCTGGTCTTGTCGAGCGCCTGGAAAGCCTGCGCCGCCGCCCCCACGACCAGTTCCGGCACGCCCTCACCGCCTGAGACGCTGACCGAGAGCTTGGAACTTTCCGGCACGCTGGCCGAACCGCCCTCCGGCTTGAGAAAGAGCGGCGCCATACCGGTATGTGCCGGCGGAGTGATCCAGGCCTGCAATTTCGGTGCGGCGGGCACAACGGGCGGAGCGAAGGCGGGGTAGAAAGCGCCAGTCAGGCGCGGCCATGTATCGGCGCCAGCGACCGCAAAACCGGCCAGCAGCAGCAGCACAAGCGCACCGCGCAGGGCACGCGGATCGCGAGCGGCGAGGCCAGGATGCGGTAGGCCGATGCGCAGCCTGCCAATGGCGGCCAAGGCGCGGGCCTGATGCGCCCGCCACAGCGCCTTGCCAAAGGCATCACCCGCCACCGGCTGGTCCGCGAGTGTGGAGAGGGGCCGATGGGCGAGGCCGGAATCCTGCTCCAGCCGGCGATCCGCCTCGGCAATGCCGGCAAGACGCAACCGGCGCAGGCCACGAAACAGAAGATAGAGGAAGCCAAGAACCGACCCTGCACTGACCACCAGATGCGCCACCGGTGGCAGTGCGACGAGCAAGCCGAACAAAGCGAGGGCGAAGAACACCCCGGCCAGCCCCAGCGCCGGCCAGAGTGCCGGCCAGAGCTGCTCCCACAAGAGAACCAGCCGCGCCAGCGCCCGCCGCCAGCGAAGCCGGGCGGTGAGGTCGATCGGGGCGGCGGCTCCGGTCTGGTCGGCCATGCGGTCCCTAACCTGTCGGTGTCATCCTTGCGGCGCGGGCACGATCTCGTCCCGCCAGAGGTCTTCGATCGATTGACGCGGCCGAATCAGTTTCCATCCGCCATCCGCCACCAATACCTGCGCGGCCAGCGGTCGCGCATTGTAGGTGGAACTCATCACCGCACCATAGGCACCGGTATCGAGAATTGCCACGCGCGCATCGGGCCGGAAGGCGGGCAGCGACCGGCCACGGGCAAACGTATCACCCGATTCGCAGACCGGCCCGACCACATCGGCCAGAACCTGCGGCGCCACCGCATCCACCGGCGAAACCGGCAGGATGCCGTGCCAGGCCTCATACAGGCTCGGCCGGATCAGATCGTTCATGGCAGCATCGAGCACAACGAAGCGTCGCTCGCCGGTGAATTTCACCAGCACGACGGAGGTGAGCAGGATGCCAGCCGGCCCGACCAGCCAGCGCCCCGGCTCGACCATCAGCTTGAGATTGAGGCCGCCGAGTTCAGCCTTGATCGCCCCAGCCAAAGCCTCGGGGGCCGCTGCCGGCTCGTCGCGATAGGGAATACCAAGCCCGCCACCGCAATCCACTACGTCGATCACCAGCCCCTGACGGCGCAGGATGCCCACCAGTTCGGCGGCGCGCGCATAGGCGGCGCGATAGGGCGTCATGGAGAGAATCTGGCTGCCGATATGCAGCGCAATGCCACGGAACTGGATGCCTGGCAGGGACGAGGCCCGTAGCGCCAGATTGACGGCATCGCGATAGGGAATGCCGAATTTGTTCTCCGCCTTGCCTGTGGTGATCTTGGCATGGGTGCCGGCATCGACATCCGGATTCACCCGCAGCGCGATGCGTGCGGTGGCCCCCATGGAGGAAGCGACGGCGGAGAGCATGTCCAGCTCTTCAGCACTCTCCACATTGATCTGGCCGACGCCGCAGCCCAGAGCCTCGCGCAATTCGCCGTTGGTCTTGCCGACGCCGGAGAAAACGATATCGGCCGGATCGATCCCCGCGCGGCGGGCGCGGGCGAGTTCGCCGGCGCTGACCACATCGGCGCCACAGCCCTCGGCGGCGAGCAGGCCGAGCACGGCAAGATGGTCATTGGCCTTCACGGCGTAATGGATATGCGCGCCAATTGGCGCCAGCGCCTCACGCAGGCGGCGGGCGCGGCGGGTAATGGTGGCGGCGGAATAAACCCAGCTCGGCGTGCCAACCGCATCGGCAATGGCGGCGAGCGGCACGCCATCCATCAGCAGCCCGTCATGGGCGTGCATGTCCAGCGATGGCCGCGCGGCAATCAGCTCGGCGTAGCTGGGATCGGGCGTGTCGAAGGAGGAAGAATGGTCCATCCGCATCCGGTGCCATAAAGGCGCGGCTTTGCGAAGGGCTTTCGCGCGGATGAGGCCCTGGCCGGGCGGCTCGCACCGCCCGGCTGGTAGGCAAATGCCCGCTGTTGGCTTATTGGCCCGGCATCGGCGGAATGGTCGCCTTGACGCTCGGGCGTTCAAGCGCAGCAGCCAGCCAGGCGGAGAGCTTGGGCGCGTTCTTCATGGCTTCCCCGCTTTCCGGCATGCTGCGCGCATAGAAAGCGATCGGGAGCAGGTAACAATCGGCGATGGTGAAGCCGCCAACCCAATTATCCATGCCCGCTTCCAGCACGCCGATCGCCTTTTGCATCGCCGGCACCGCCGCATCGACTCGAGCCCGGTCCGGCTTGCCATCCGGCGTGCCCGGAAAGACATAGGCGAGGAGGTAGTCGCGGACGACGACTTTATCGATCGTGGTCAGCAGCAGCGATGTCCATTGCTCGACCATCGCGGCATCGCGGGCATTGTCTGGCACCAAAGCGCGGCCCGGAAAGGCGCGGTCGATATAGGTGGTGATGGCACGGGATTCGCAGAGATTGAAGCCTTCATGCCGCAGGACCGGAATCTTGCCCCAGGGGTGGATGGCATCGACATCCGGCGAATGCGGGCCCACCGGCACCAGCTTGTAGGGGACGCCCTTTTCCTCGGCGGCAATACGCGTGGTCCAGACGAAGTTGGACAGCGGCGCGCCAACGATTTCGAGATCATACATTTTCCGGTTCCTTTTGATGCTTCCCCGCGCCCGCACTCTGGCCGCAAAGGCAACGAGAAGGCAACGCCAAGCGCGTGACTTTTTAGTTATTTTTTATAACTAAACCGGGCATTCAGCCCTACCGCGCCGGATAGGGCCGCGGATAGGTGATCTGATCAGTCGGCCCCGGCGGCGAAGGATCCCCGCGCTTGCCGCAGGCGGTGAGTCCGAGGGCTGTGGCCAGCAGCAGGAGGGCGAGGATCGGGCGCATGGGGTTAGTCCTCTCCAAGCTCGGTCAGCCAGCGCGTGGCCTGTTCCGCCACCCGGACCGGCGAGGTGCCGCCATAGGAGGTGCGGGAGGCAACCGAGGCATCCACGGTCAGCACGCCGAAAATATCCGGGGTGATGCCCGGCTCTTCTTCCTGCATCTCGGTGAGCGTGAGACCGGACAGATCGACGCCCTTGGCCTCGGCCTTGGCGACCAGGCGGCCGGTCACATGATGGGCGGTGCGGAAGGGCAGTTTAAGCACGCGGACCAGCCAGTCCGCGAGGTCGGTCGCCGTTGAGAAGCCCGAGCCGGCGGTCTCGCGCAGGCGGGTGAGTTCGGGCTCCAGGTCGCGCACCATGCCCTCGGTGGCGGCGAGGCACAAAGCCAGGGCCTCGGCGGCGTCGAAGACCTGTTCCTTGTCTTCCTGCATGTCCTTGGCATAGGCGAGCGGCAGGCCCTTCATCACCGTGAGCAGGCCCATCAGCGCGCCGGCGATGCGGCCGGTCTTGGCGCGGACCAGTTCGGCGGCGTCCGGATTGCGCTTCTGCGGCATGATCGAGCTGCCGGTGGTGAATGCGTCCGACAGGCGGATGAAGCGGTAGGGCGCGCTGCACCAGATGATG
>CANJOG010000273.1 GCA_947475475.1 Acetobacteraceae bacterium | reverse complement strand
AGGGGGCGACCTCCACGGGCGCATCCAGCGCCGCCGCCCAGCTCGATGCCGGGCTGCGCGGAATCGTGAGCCCGTCGGGATATGTGTCATGACATTGTCCTGACAAAAACGTCTCCAGCCGCGTGAGCCAGCGCGCCTTCACCGTCGGCGCGCCGCCCCGCCGCTCCGCCCGCGAGAACACCACCTCGCGCGCCCCGCATGCGCCGAGCAGGAAATCCGCCGCCACCCGTCCAATCCGCGCCTCCGGCTCCGGCAGACCAAAATCCCGCCGCATGGGACGGCTGAGCCAAGGCCCCGGATCGGTCGCCAGCGGCCAGACCGTCTCATCCAGCGCGCCCAGCACCACCAGCTCATGCCCCAGCAGCCGCGCCTCCAGCAGACCCAGAATCTCCACCCGCGGATGCGGTGCCCCGGCCCGCCCGCGGCTGCCATGCAGGGCAGGGGCCGCCGCTCCCGCCATCGCCGCATCGAACAAAGCCGGCCAGGACGCGGTTGCCACCGGATCGGCATCGGCCAGAGCCGCCTGTAAATCCGCCAGATGCCGCGCCAGCACCTCGCCTTCCTCGCTGTCATACAGCCGGATTCCACCCGGCCGCGTCGCCGTCGCCGCCAGCGCCTCAGCCGCGGCCAGGTGATCCGCCAGCAGCACGCCAGGGGCGACCGCCACGCCGTCCCGCAGCCCCTGGAACCGCCCCAGGCAGGATTCCAGCGCGTCCACCGCCTTCATCCCCTCGGCCGCCTGCTCCGCCCGCCGCCCGGGCTTTTCCATCGCGGCCCGCACCGCCGCCCTTAGCCCGGCAATCCCCGGCGCCGGGCGCGGCCCACGCAAAGCGTGCCAGTCCAGACGCCGCACAGCGGCCATCCAGTCCGTCCGGTCCATCCCGCCACAGCAGAGCGGGTGCTTCAGCACGGCCAGCAGCGGCACAGGTGCGAGATCCTCTGCCACCGCGCGGGCCAAAAGCCGCAGAAAAGCGCCAGATGGTATCGCCGCCAGCGGTGCGCCCGCCGAATCATCGGCGACAATTCCAAACCGCGCCAATTCCGCCGAGACCCGCCGCGCCAGGTCCCGATCCGGCGTCACCAGCGCCGCCCGCGCATCTTTCCGCTCCAGCGCGCCGCGAATTGTCAACGCTATCGCCACCGCCTCCGCCTGCGCATCGGGCGCCACCAGCAGCGACACGCCAACCAGCCCCTCCGTCCAGCGCGACGGCTCCCGTTCCTGCCAGGCCGAGAGCGACCCCGCCGGACGCAGCGCCATCGACAGCAATGCCGGCCGCGTCTCCGGCACGGCGGTCGGCGCCAGCGCCTTCCAGGGCCTGATATCCCCCTCCCGCGCGCCCAACTGCATCAATAACCGCTGCTGCCCGCTCAACGGATGCGTCGGCGCCGCCGCAATCGCGTCCCACAGCGCCGCATCCGTGGCGAGCGAGGCCCCATGCAGCACCACGCTGCCATTCGGCGCCTCGGCAATTACCCGTAACAATTCGGCGGCGGCCGGAATCGTCCCACCGGCGCCAATGCCCGCCGCGATCACCGGATATTCGGGCGGATTCTCCCGCCACTGCCGCGTCTGCGCCCGAAGCGCCTGCACGCGCCGCATACCGATATCCAGTAATCCCTGCGCCGTAAGCCAACTCTGCCAGGCCTCGAATACGCCGCGCATGAAAGCGAGCGTGATCATCCAGTGATTGGCATGCTCTTCCGGCACCAAGGCAGTGAGCCGACGGAGCCAATGCGCCACCAGCATCTCCGGCGGATTATTCTCGAGCAGCACCAGGTCGCGCTCTTCCAGCGCGATCTCGTCGAGCAAAATCGCGAGTTCCCCCGCCAGCGCCCAGGCCTGCTCGGGCGTCGCCGGCCCGCCATGCCGCGACGGCCAGCGGCCAACAAACCCGGCCAGCACCGCCTGCCGCCTGAGCGGTGCCACCGCCGGCGGCAGATCGAGCAGTGCCGGAAGTGCCAATTCATCCGCATCCTCGGTGGACAACCCCGCCAGCGCCCGCATCCGCGGCAACAGCAACGCTCGCCCGCCGGACTGGCGCAAAAACGCCTCGCGCAAAAACCGCGCCGACCGCCGCGTCGGCAACAGCACCGACACGCGCGACAAGGCTTCCGGCGCCTCCCCATGCGAATCGAGCAGCCCCCGCGCCAGGCAGTCGAGGAAGGGACGATGCGCCGGAATGTCGAAGAGGTTCATGCGGGTGGGAGTTTAGGCCCCGGACCGAGTCCGCGCCACACGCCGCTTATTGCTGAGGTCGTTCCGTCTCCAGCAACGCATAGACCATCTCGCTGCGCCATTCATCGCCGACACGGAGATGATCGAGCAGCAGCCCCTCGCTGCGAAATCCGAACTTCTCGGCCAGGGCGCGCGAGGCTTGGTTGTCGGGATCGATGAAGGCTTGCAGCCGATGCAGGCCGAGCGCGCCGAAGCAGTAATCGATCAGCGCGCCCACCGCCTCGGTCGCCAGCCCTTGATTCTGGCGCGATGGGTCGATCATATAGCCGATGGAGGCGCGCTTACTGCGGATATGCCCGTCATGGTAACTCACCATGCCGATGCAGCGATCACTTCCGGCATCTGCCACCGCCCAGTAGCGGTAATAGGAGGGCGTGCAGTCGATGAAACTGCGCACCGCGCGTTCAGTATCGATGAGCCGAGTATGCACCGGCTGATTCCAGAAGCGCATCGCCTCGGGATTACTGAAACACTCATACATCGCCGCCGTATCCTCGGCGCGGAATTGTCGCAGCCGCAGGCGCGGAGTTGTGAGGATCGGGTGGGGTAGGGGTGGCTTGGCCATGCCGAACCGTATCCCGCATGGAGGCGTAGCCGCAATGCGGGGATTTTCATCCCCGGATTACGGCTTTGCCTTCATCCGGGCTACGCAACCGGGCACATGGGACAAGCCGCCGCATCCCACGCGCCCCGCACCATCAAAGCCGGTAATACTTCCGCGCCCCAACCACCATCAGGTGATCATACAACTCCTTCGGCATGCCGAGATTCCGGATCAGCCCCGGCGCATCGGTAAACCCGTCCGCATGCGGATAGTCCGTGGCCCAGAGAATATTGTCCCGGCCGATGAAATCCGCGAGCAGGGGCAGGGACTTCTCCACCGGCTCGAAGGATATGTAGCACTGGCGGCGGAATATCTCGCTCGGGCGTTCTGTCAGACCGGTGTCGTTCATGCCGATATCGTCATAGAAACGGTCCATCCGGTCCAGCCAGCCGGCGATCCAGCCGCCGCCAGCTTCGAAGAAGCCGACATGGAGTTTCGGAAAGCGCTCGCAAATGCCGCTCATGACGAAGCTGACCACCGCGGCGGTCATTTCCAGTGCATGCGTGGTGCACTGGATCACCGCGACGCCTTTGGTGAACCGGTCCTCGCCGAGGCGTGGCTGGCCGTTCTTCCAGCTCGATGCATGCAGCGCGATGGAGAAATTATGTTCCTGGGCGGCAGCCCAGACCGGATCATTGTCGGGATGATGCAGCGGCCGGCCGAGATAGGGGTTGGGGCGGATGAAGCCGGCCTTCATGCCGAGCACCTTCGACGCGTATTTGATCTCGGCGACCGCATCTTCCACCGACTGCATCGGCAGCATGGCGATGCCGAACATCCGGTCCGGATAATGCGAGCAATATTCGGCGAGCCAGGTGTTGTAGGCGCGATAGGCGGCACTGGCGAGTTCGCTGTCGCGGATGCCGCCGATGAACAAGCCGAGCGTGGGGAAAAGGAAGCAGGCATCGATCCCCTCGGCATCCATGTCCGGAATGCGCGCATGCGGATCGAAGCCGCCGGCGCGGCCGGAATAGTAGGATTTGCTCTCTGGCTTGATGCCCTCGCGCATGCCGAGCCCGCCGGCCATGGCGAAGGCCTCCTCAACCCGCTCCGACATATCGAGAACATTGTCGTCCTCGACGCGGAACACTTCCTTGCCACCGGGCAGGGTGAGGAGCGCGGGGCCACGATCGCGGAATTTGGCGGGCAGGTATTTCAGCCAGAGATCGCCTGGCTCCAGCACATGGGCATCGGAATCGACGAGCTTGTAGTCACGCATGGAAGCCTCCCCGGCGGCGT
>CANJOG010000272.1 GCA_947475475.1 Acetobacteraceae bacterium | reverse complement strand
GGCGGGCGCCAGGGCGGTGGTGGCGTCCGCGGCACCAGTGAGCAGGGATGCAGGTGCTGTGAGCCCGGGAGGTGCGCCATGGCGGAGCAGTGAGGTGGTCTTGCGCAGGATGATGGCGGCGATGTCGCGCTCGGGTGGGGTCTGGCCGCGCTTGGCATTGATGCGGAGCTGACTCTCGGCCGAGACCGCCTGGTTGGGCGGCATCGTATAGACCGAGAAGAAACCGCTGGAATGGCCGGTCAGCCGGTTGATCGCCACCATGCGAATCCAGGCATCCACATCATCGAGCTGCCCTGAGCCGGCGCGGGCAAGCAGATAGGCGCGCAGGGCCACGATCTGGCGCAGCGTGCGCGGGTGGTAGAAGGCCAGCAGCTTGCGCGGCCCGGCGGCCCGGCTGGTGAACCTGAGCGCGGCAAGACGCGCCTGCACGTCTTCGATGGGGGGCGGGGCCAGCCTGGGGGCGAGCAGCATGGAAGAGAGTGGATTGACGTCATTTGCCGCCACGTCGCGCCCCATCAGCGCGGCCTGCAATGCGGTGGTGCCGCGGCCGGAGAAGGGGTCATGCACGCGCCCGCCGGGTTCGGTCAGGCGGGAGATGAAGAATTCCGGCAATTGCGGCTTGAAGCAGGCCCGGTAGCTGACTTCGTGAAGCGCATGGGCCTGGCGCTGCTGGGCGGTCCAGAACTCATTGACGAAATAGCGTAGCCCGTCCTGCTCGGTTTCCACGGTCGGCGCGCCATTGAAGCTGAAGCGGCGCAGCATGTCGGGCAGGCTGGGGGAGTCAGGCGTGCCGGGCCGTATGGCCGCCCGGCCTGGGGCGGGCGGCTTGCGTCGGGCTGGGCTGCTGGTCAGCGCTACGTCCATCCGGTCCATCCGGTCCATCGGCATGCGGCGCGCACTGGATCAGCACGCTGCGAGTCGTTCGATGGAGAATAGCCGGTCAGGCGGCTTCGCGCGCGGTCCCGCCGGGGACAAAGCCACTCAGCAGGCGTTCGCCGGGTAGGCGGATGGCAACTTCGGTGCCGATCAACTGGCGCGACTCGATGGTGAGCATACCGCCATGGGCGAGCACCAGCCGGCGGGCCAGGGCGAGGCCGAGGCCGAGGCCGCGCATTTCCAGGCCCCGCGGCTCGATCGGGCGCGTCTCGTTGCCGCCGGGCACTTCGAAGCTGGGCATTTCCCTGGCCTGTCCGCCATCGAGGGCGACGATGCCGGCACCCTCATCGGCGATGGTCAGCACGAAGCCCCCCGGTCCGGTGGCGGTACGGATATCGATCCTGTCGCCATTGCTGGTGTAGCGGGCGGCGCTGGCCAGTACGCGGGTCAGGATATGGCGCATGGCCCGGCGGTCTGCGTAGAGGCGCAGTGAGGCGAGGCCAGGATCGAGCTTGAAATGCCGCGCGCTCGGCCCGAGCGTGGCGCCGACGGCGATGATCGCCTCGTCCAGCAGCGCGGCGAGCGGGAAGGGCTCCTCGCGCAGATGCACCTCCTCGGCGCCAAGCTGGTCCTGCAATTCATCCCCGAGTGCGAGCATCTGGGTCGCCAACCCGGCAATGCCGGAGGCGACTGGGCCAGGGGCGGTGCCGAGCCGCTCGGCGTGGCCGCGCAGCACCATGGCGGGCAGGCGGACCTCATCGGCGGCCAGGCGCAGCAGCCGGCGCAAGGCGGCACTTTGCTGCCCGGCCTCGTCGAGGCGCTGGCGGAGCAATTGATTTTCCGAGCCTCGTCGCCGCGCCAGCGCGGCGAGGATGCCAATTGCGGCCAATGTGGCGAGAAGGGTCAGCACAAATGCAGAAAGGGCGTCCATGAATGGACGCCCTAAAGCAAAACCATGAAGGGAGGGTTAACCGCCGGATCTGTGACCGGCGGTGCGCCCGCTTTCTGGCTTCAGGCCGCGGCTTCGGTCTTGGCCTTGGCGCGCAGGATGCGGCGCTTCAGGCTCTGAGCCTCTGCCGGCAGGTTCCGGTTCGGCGTGGTGAGCAGGAAGGCGTCAATACCGCCATTATGCTCAACGGTGCGGATGCCGTTGGTGGACAGGCGCATGCGCACGGACGTGCCCAGCACGTCGGACAGCAGCGAAACATCCTGCAGGTTGGGCAGGAAGCGGCGACGGGTTCTATTGTTGGCGTGGCTGACGTTATTGCCGGACAGCACACCCTTGCCCGTGATTTGGCAGCGGCGGGACATTGCAGGAAACCTCGAAAGAAACGTGACCGGCACGGCCGGAAATCAATGCCGTGCGAAGGGGGGCCTTATGGCGAAGGGAGCAGGCGGCGTCAAGCGGTGCGGGCGGATGCCAGTTGCCTGAACGTAGGATTATCAATGATCGTGGTTGCAGCCTGGCCCATGCTCATGGCCGTGATCATGCGAATGACCGTGATCCTGGTCCATCTGGGCCAGCCCACCCTCGCGGATGCTCTCCAAAGCACGGCTGAGCATGCCGATGATGGCCTCCTCGCCGATCGTATTGGCCAGCACGCCGATCGAGCCGCCGAGCAGGGCGGAGGCGATGGCGATGGGTTGCACCTTCTGGTCCAGCAGGAACTCAATGGAGCGCTCCACCACCTGGGCGGCCTTGCCGAGTTCCTCGGGGACGGGGGTAAGGGCGTCGCTCATGGTTTAAATCCTTGTAAAAACAATGATGTAGGGTGGTCTTCTGACCACCATCGGGTGGTCACACGGTGGGCTGAAGCCCACCCTGCCAACTACTTTACCGACGCCGACTCGGGTGCCGGTTCGGGGTCCTGCTCGGCCTGGAGCGCCCACATCCGCGCATAGAGGCCGTCTTGCGCGAGCAGCGCATGGTGGGTGCCGCGTTCGGCGATTCGGCCTTCCTGGAGGACGATGATTTCATCGGCATCCACCACGGTGGAGAGCCGGTGCGCGATCACCAGCGTGGTGCGGCGGGAGGCGACGGCACGCAACGCGGTCTGGATTTCCTGTTCGGTGCGGGTGTCCAGTGCCGAGGTCGCCTCGTCGAGGATCAGGATGCGCGGGTCTTTCAGGATGGTGCGCGCAATGGCGACTCGCTGTTTCTCGCCGCCGGAGAGCTTCAGACCGCGTTCGCCCACCTTGGTCTTGTAGCCATCGGTCATGCGGAGGACGAAATCATGCACCTGGGCAAGCTTGGCCGCGTGCTCGATCTCCTCCTGGGAGGCTCCGGGGCGGCCATAGGCGATATTGTAGCGGATGGTGTCGTTGAACAGCACGGTGTCCTGCGGCACCACGCCGATGGCGGCGCGCAGGCTGTCCTGCTTGAGGTCGCGCAGATCATGGCCGTCGATGGTCACGCGGCCGCCAGTGGCGTCGTAGAAGCGGAAGAGCAGGCGCGAGATGGTGGATTTGCCAGCGCCGGTCGGGCCGACAATGGCAAGCTTGTGGCCGGCTGGAACGGTGAAGCTGATGCCCTTGAGGATCTGGCGGTCTTCCGAATAGCCGAACTGCACATCCTCGAAGGTGATGGTGCAGGCCGAGCTTTCGGCCAGGCTGCCAGGCAGGGCGATGGCGTCGCGCTTGTCGGCGATTTCCTGATTGACGGTGAGCAGGCGGAACATCTGCTCCATATCCACCAGGCCCTGCTTGATGGTGTTGTAGACGAAGCCGAGCATGTTCAGCGGCTGGTAGAGCTGGATGAGATAGGTGTTCACCAGCACGAACTTGCCGACACTCATGGTGCCGGCCGCGACTTCCTGGGCCGCCAGCAGCATGATGAAGGTCAGGCCGATGGCGATAATGGTCGCCTGGCCGATATTGAGCATATTGAGCGTGACCTGGCTTTTGACCGCGAAACGCTCGTAGCGCGACTGCGCCTCGTCGAAGCGGCGGGCCTCGTGCTCCTCATTGCCGAAATATTTGACCGTCTCGTAGTTGAGCAGGCTGTCGATCGCCTTGCTGGAGGCCTCGCTATCGACCTCGTTCATCTGCCGGCGGAAGCGCACGCGCCAGGTGGCGAAGGCCATGGTGAAGCCGATATAGACGACGACGGCGCCGATGGTGATGGCGGCGAAGCGCCAGTCGAAGGCGGCCCAGAGCACGATGGTGACCATCGCGATTTCGATGATGGTCGGCACCACGTTGAAGATGG
>CANJOG010000271.1 GCA_947475475.1 Acetobacteraceae bacterium | reverse complement strand
GGCGGATCATGTCGCCAACGAGCATCGTCTTCGCCATGGCGGGGCGCCCTATTCCAGATTGAATGCGCGCATGGCGTTCAGACCAAGCCATTTCTCGGCGACGCCATCCTTCAACGGCAGAGAGCGCACTTCATCGATCAGCGTCCCGATGGTGGTTCCCATCAGGCACCAGGTGGAGCCGAAGATCACCTTGTCGGCAAGCATGCGATTTCCGTATTGCAGGAGCGACTCCCAGCCAGAAGCATTGGCGAGGAAATGCTTCGGACGGTGCGCCGAAATGTCGAGATAAACCTTCGGATGACGCCAGGATATCATTACTGCGTCATTCACCCATGGCCAGCCGGCATGCAGCATGACGATGGTCAGATCCGGAAAAGCCGCGGCTACGGCATCGATATAGCGCGGATGGCCGATATCGTAGGGAAGCTGCTTCCACCAATTGATGCCCGTATGCAGCAGCACCGGCACGCCGAGTTCCTGGCACTTGGCAAACACGCGCATCAGGCGGCCATCGGTCGGCAGCAGCTTCTGCTTGAAGGGTGAGAGCACAAAGCCCTTGATGCCGAGTTCACGGACGCTGCGGTCCATATCGGCGATCGAGGCCTCATTCCATGGATCGACGCCGCCCATGCCAACCAGGCGCGACGGATTGAGCTGCACCACGCGTGCAACTTCGTCATTGGTGCTGGTCGGGACGCCAATCGAGGTCGTGTAGAGTTCGTTATAGACAACGGCTTTGTCGACACCGGTTTTGTCGAGCTGGTCGAGGAAGCCCTGCTCGCCCGGGCACATGCGCAGGCCATCCGCGACGCACATCGCCTCGATCTCGGCCGTGCTTTTCCCTTCGATCAGCTTGGGCGTGAAATGCTCGAGATAGCCCTCCATCCGCGCGAGGGTGAGCTGGCCCTGAACAAAGGCTTCAGGTGTGGGAACAAAACATGAGATGGCGTCGACGATCACTGTGTCACCTGACTTATGGGATGGAGACTTGAGACTTCTTGCGGAAAAGACGCAACGCCGCGGATTCCAGAGCGCCTGACAAGCCGCGCTTGAACAGCACGGTCACCAGCAGCAGTACCGCGCCATAGGCGAGCAGGCGTACTTGCGGATTGATCTGGAGTACTTCGGGCAGTCCGCTGATCAGGATGCTGCCAAGCACCGCGCCCCAGAGCGTGCCGGGCCCGCCAACGGCAAGCACGACGAAAGCCTCGAAAGAGGCCGCGAAAAAAGTGAAGGGCTCGGGCGAGATATACTGCACCAGATGGGCGTAGAGCACGCCTGCCTCCGCCGCGATCGCACCAGCCAAGGCAAAAGCCCCGACCTTGTAGGGCATGGTGGAAAAACCGAGCGAGGCGGTGAACACGTCATCGGACTTGATGCTGCGCAGTACGAGCACAAAGCGACCGCCGCGCAGGATAGCGCACAGGGCGAGAATACCCACAAGGACAATCGCCATGATGGCGAACATGCCGGGCAGCGTACCAAAATCGATCTTACTGCCCAAAATGGTGATGGCACCTGCACGCGGAATGCCGGCAATGCCGATCGGGCCGCCGGTCAGCGAAACCCAGTTATTCAGCAGATCAGAGACAATCATCCCAAGTGCCAACGTGGCGACGGCGAAATGCAGCCCCTTGGTGCGCAGGATCAGCGGGCCGATCAAGGCGCCAATAGCCGCAGCAAGAACGGGCATAACCACGAGGGCCACGATGATCGGAAACTGGAAACGCATACTCAGCACTGCCGCTCCATAAGCACCAACGGCGTAAAAGGCGCCGAGCCCAAGATGCAGGAATCCGGTGTAGCCAAATACGAAATTCAGCGCGCTGCCCAGGATTGCCCAAAGCATCATCACCATTGCCAAGGTCATCACATAGCCATCGGCAAAGAAGAAAATTGCCAGCAGCACCGAGATCAGAATAATCCAGGGCAGGAATGCAAGGTGGGACGGGCGCACGATCACGCCCCCTTGGAGACAAAAAGCCCATTAGGGCGGAGCAATAGAACGGCGAGCAGGAAGACGAACCCAAACGTGTCCTTATAGCCGCTGGAGATGAAGCTGGCGCCGAAGGATTCGATAATGCCGAGCAATAGCCCGCCAAACAACGCGCCCCAGATCGAACCGATGCCAGCGAAGATAATGACGATGAAGGATTTGAGCGCCACCATCGCCCCCATCGTCGCCTGCACCGAAAAGGCGACGCTGAACAGCGCGCCGGCAAGGCCCGCAAGGCCTGAGCCGATCATGAAAGCAAGAATCTGATAGCGGCGCACCGGAATGCCCATCAATTGCGCCGCTATGGAATTGCGCGCCATCGCCCGCATGACACGACCGGCGCTGGAATAACGCACGAAAAGATCGAGCAGCACTGTCGCGAGAATGGCGGCGGCAAATATGATGATCCAGCTCAGCGGAAAGCGTGCCCCAGCGAACTCAATGATGGATTGCGGCCCACCCGGGGTGATGCGCGCGTCATCGCCCCAGAGCATTACGGCACCTGATGAGATCATCACCACTAAAGCAAGCGAGACCATCAGCATCGCGGTTTCGGAATAGCGTCGCAAAGGCGCAAACACACCGCCGGCCAGCACCATGCCGAGTACGACCGATGCAGCAATGCCGATGATCAAGGCGGGGATCAGCGGAACATGCAGCACTGACATCAGTGTCAATGGCAGCATCGCGCCCACCATGACGGATTCGCCATGCGCGAAATTAGGCACGCGCACGACGCTGAAGATCAGCACCAGGCCGACCCCGGCCAGGGCGTAGATCGAGCCCTGGGCGAGGCCGTTGACGATGTCCTGCACGATACGCCGTGCTCAGTCGACGAAGCCGGCGGGCATGAACTTATCACCCTGCCAGCGGCGTACGACGAGGACAAAATTCGCCTGATGGTCCTTGAAGATCGCGCCGCCATCGGCCGGCTTGATCGGTTCGATCAGTTCGGGAACATCTGCAACCTTGAGCCCGTCCAGAGCCTTGCGAATGGCGCCAATATCGGTGACTGTGCCAGCCTTCGAAATGGCCTGTGCGAGGATATACATGCCACCAAACGCGCTGAGCGAGGTGGTGCCGCTCGGCTGGCCGAACTGCTTCTGATAGGCATCCTCAAAGGATTTCGCCTGAGCGTCGTTGCGCTTGCCGAGAACGAGATCGGTCACCTGCGGGGCGAAGACTTCACTCACACCGTTCATCGACGCAGTGGCCTGGGCGTCTGTCACATCCTTTTCGGTCATGCCAGAGACGGCCAGGATCGGGCCAGTATAGCCGCCCTCGCGCGCTTGACGGATGGACCGCGCAACATCGCTGCCGTACCCACGAATATGCAGCAGATCCGGCTTGGCACGCATCACAGCGCTGACCTGTGGCCCGAACTGCGTCGCACCGAAGGACCATTCCTCCTCGCCTACTACCTCGAAGCCAATGGATTTCAGTCCATCCTTCAGCGCGCCGGTCTGCTGGACAAAGCCGGCATGCTTGTTGTCCGTCATCAGCGCAATCTTCTTCGACGACATCGCCTGCTTCTTGAGATAGTCAAGCGTGCCAGTCGTGTACTGCGAAAGCGTGATGCGCGGACGCCAGATCGACTGGTTGTCGGTAATACCCTCGAGCGCGGCGCCCACGACGATGCTGATGACGTCAGCCCGCGTCTTCACGATCGGTGCATAGGCGCCGGTGACGGCAGAAGAAAGCGAGCCAACCATGAATACCGGCTTGCCCGAGGAGAGCATCTTCTGCACGGCCGTGACGCCGGCAGTCGGCGCCGAGCGATCATCCTCGACGACGAGATCGATCTTGTAGCTCTGATTGCCTACTTTGATGCCGCCCTTGGCATTAATCTGGTCCGCGGCGAGTTTCATCGCATTGGCCTGTGGCACACCGACACCCTGTGCAGGGCCGGTCAGCGATTCGAGATCATAGATGGTGACACTCTGCGCCCGCGCAGTGCTGAACGTGGCACTCGCCAGCGCTGTCGAAAACAACGCCGCGGTGAGCAGGCTGGACGGCTTTTTGATGTGCATTTCTGGACCTCTCTCTGATCAGATGGCCGGCATCTGTGTGCCGGTTTGGTGTTGAGCAG
>CANJOG010000270.1 GCA_947475475.1 Acetobacteraceae bacterium | reverse complement strand
GATCTCGATCTCGTTGCGGCGGCGGAAGCGGGGCATGATTTCCCGCCGGGCAGTCTCGGCCAGCAGGGCACCGAGGTCTTCCAGGGATGCGGCGGTGAAGCGGGTCACGACCCCTTCCCTGTTGCCTCTCCCAGCCGCTCGAAGCGCGCGCGGTCGGCGGCGAGCAGGCGGACGCTGAGGCGGACTTGTTCCTCGCCATCGGCACGGTCGGTGACTTCGCCATGCTGGTAGAGCCAGGCGATCAGCGCGCCATCCTGAGGGCGGAGACTGTAGGTGGTGGTCTCCATGCCGGCGGAAATCTTGGCGTCGATGGCGGATTTCAGCGCATCGAGCCCTTCGCCGGTGATGGAAGAGATGGCGACGCCGCCGCTGCGGACCTCGACCTCGGCGACACCGCCCATGAGATCGGCCTTGTTCAGCACCTCGACGGTGCGGGAGGGCCAGTTTTCGTCCAGCGTGCCGTCCTTCACCATGCCATTCAGCACGTCGAGCACATCCTCGCGCTGCTCGGCGCTCTCGGGATGGGCGGCGTCACGCACGTGGAGGATGATATCGGCCTCGGCGACCTCTTCGAGCGTGGCGCGGAAGGCGGCGACCAGTTCGGTGGGCAGGTCGGAGATGAAGCCCACCGTGTCCGACAGGATCACCCGGCGGCCTGAGGGCAGGCGCAGGCCGCGCATGGTGGGGTCCAGCGTGGCGAAAAGCTGGTCCTGGGCGTGTACCTCGGCACCGGTCAGCGCGTTGAACAGCGTTGATTTTCCAGCATTGGTGTAGCCGACGAGCGCCACGACCGGGAATGGCACGCGCTTGCGGGCGAGCCGGTGCAGGCCGCGGGTGCGGCGGACCTGTTCGAGTTCGCGCTTGAGGCGGATGATGCGGTCAGCGATCAGGCGGCGATCGGCCTCGATCTGGGATTCGCCGGGGCCGCCGAGGAAGCCGAAGCCGCCGCGCTGGCGTTCAAGATGGGTCCAGGAACGGACGAGACGGGAGCGCTGGTATTCGAGATGGGCGAGCTCGACCTGGAGCGTGCCTTCGCGGGTGGCGGCGCGTTCGCCGAAAATATCGAGGATCAGGCCGGTGCGGTCGATGACCTTGCAGTTCCAGGCGCGTTCGAGATTGCGCTGCTGCACCGGGGTGAGATTGGCGTCCACGATGGCGACATGGACCTGCGCCTCCGCCATCTCGGCGCCCTGGGCCTGCACCTGCCCCTCGCCCATCAGGGTCGCGGGGCGGCGTGCGCGGAGCGGCAGGACAGCGGAATGGACGACGATCAGGCCGATGGACGCGGCAAGACCGACCGCCTCGGCCAGACGGGCCTCGGCGGCGCGGCCGTCAAGTCTATTGCTTACACGTTCCCAGGGAAGGATGACGGCAGCGAGCGTTGGCCCGGTGCCGCTCCCTGCCCTGGTGGCGTGGTTCTCGTTGGCTGAACTCAATCGTGTCAGCCGAGATCTGATTCGCGCGGACCGGCGGTGAGTGCCGCGGCCGAGCTTTCAACCTTGGTCGGGTCGAAAAGCTGGATCGGCGCGCCGGGCATAACGGTGCTGATGGCGTGCTTGTAGACGAGCTGCGTATGACCATCACGGCGGAGGAGGACGGAGAAGTTGTCGAACCAGGTGATAATCCCCTGCAACTTCACGCCATTCACCAAAAAGACAGTGACGGGAGTTTTCTGCTTGCGGACATGATTCAGGAAAACATCCTGAACATTCTGCGATTTGTCATTGGCCACGGGCTGAATTCCTTCAGTTTTGCCGTTGTTGTACACGCGCCCCCTTGCGTGGCTTGGCGGGGGGCGCACCAGACTAGCTGCCGAAAGGTGAACGGTCACACAAGAGGGCGACCGCGCGAGTCCCGCACCGCTGATCTGGTCCCTCCAATGTGAGCACCAGACCGCCTGGTTCAATGCATAAGACAACAATGTTGCACTGCACAATAAGCGGGGCCGATATTGATCTAAGGCCGATCCTCGGAATTCACCCCAAGTTGCTTGAGCTTGCGGTGCAATGCGCTGCGCTCCATGCCGACGAACTGGGCGGTGCGGCTGATATTGCCACCGAATCTCAGGAGTTGGGCCTGAAGATACTGAGTTTCAAACAAATCCCGTGCCTCGCGCAGCGGCAGGGCCATGACATCGGCGCCGGCGTCGAAGTTGAGCAGCGTCGGCGCGCCCTGGACGATTTCGGGGGGGAGCATTTCGGCGCGGATGGGGTCGGCCGCGCCTCCCGGTGCCATGATAAGCACCCAGTCCATCAGATTGCGCAACTGGCGGACATTGCCGGGCCAGTCATAGGATTGCAGCGCGGCGATGGCATCGGCTGAGAGTTCGCGCACCGGGGTGCCGGCAGCATCGGCCGAGCGGGCGAGGAAATGCAGGGCGAGTGCGGGGATATCGTCGCGCCGTTCCTTCAGGCTCGGCATGCGGAGCGGCACGACGGCGAGACGGTAGTAGAGATCCTCGCGGAACCGCCCTGCCCCGATTTCGGCTTGCAAATCCCGGTTGGTGGTGGCCAGCACGCGGACATCGACCTTGACGCGGGCCGAGCCGCCAATGCGTTCGAAGGTCTGGTCTTGCAAGGCGCGGACGATCTTGCCCTGGGTTTCCAGCGGCATGTCGGCCACTTCGTCGAGCAGCAGCGTGCCGCCATGTGCGCGTTCCAGCATTCCGGCGCGGCGGGGGGAGCTGGCGTCCTGGGGTGCCTCGACGCCGAACAGCTCCTCCTCGAAGCGGGCTGGGTTCAGCGTGGCGCAGTTGAGCACCACAAACGGTCCTTCAGTGCGGCGCGAGTGGCCATGGATCATGCGGGCGGCGACTTCCTTGCCCGAACCGGCCGGGCCCATGACGAGGACCCGCGATCCGGTGGGCGCCACACGCTCGATAGCACCGCGAATCTGGGCGATGGCCGCACTTTCGCCGGTGAGGTCGGATTCCGGACCGGCGCGCAGGCGGAGTTCGGCGTTCTCGGCGGCCAGACGCGCGGCTTCGAGTGCGCGGCGCATGATCAGCAGCAGCCGGTCTGACTGGAACGGCTTTTCGATGAAGTCATAGGCGCCGTGCTGGATGGCGGTGACGGCGGTTTCGATATTGCCGTGGCCGGAGATCATCACAACAGGCACGGAGGGCTCGTCACGATGCAGGGCCTCGAGGATGCCGAGACCATCCAGCCGTGAGCCCTGCAGCCAGACATCAAGGATGACCAGCGAGGGACGGCGGGCGCGGAAGGCGGCGATGGCGGCGTCCGAATCGCCGGCCTGGCGGGTTTCGTAGCCTTCGTCGCGCAGGATTCCGTCGATGAGCATGCGGATATCCGGCTCGTCGTCGATGATCAGGATTTCATGCGCCATGGGTGGACCCTGAAATACCGAATTGTAGGACGTGTCGCGCCATGTCCATCAGCCGCGCGCCTCTGGGCCTGCGAGTGGCAGGACGAGGCGCACAATGGCGCCCGGGCCGTCGGTGCGGTCTTCCAGCACGATGCGGCCGCCATGATCTTCCATGATCTTCTTCACGATCGCCAAGCCGAGACCGGTGCCCTTGGGTTTGTGGGTGACATAGGGCTCGCTGAGCCGGTCGCGATCCTGCGCCGGCAAACCGATTCCGTCATCCTGCACGGTGATGGCGATTTCAGCCCGGCTGGATTGCGCGGAGCTGGTGCCTGGCATGGCGGGCGTGACCTCCAGGCCGATGACGATCTCGTGGCCGCCCTCGCGCATGGCGACGGCGTCGGCGGCATTTTGCAGCAGGTTGGTCACGGCCTGGCCGAGCAGGCGGCGGTCGCAGGGCACGATGGGGCCGCGTTCGGGCAGGCCGTCGGTGACGAAGGCGATGTCGGGATGGGCATTGCGCTGCAGGACCAGGGATTCGCGCAGGATACGGCTGATATCCTCCTCTTTGATGACGGGCTGGGGCATGCGGGCGAAGGCGGAGAATTCATCGACCATGCGGCGGATATCGCCGACCTGGCGGACGATGGTGTCGGCGCAGAGATCGAAGGTTTCCTTATCGGTGGTGATCTCGCGGCCGAACTTGCGTTTCAGCCGTTCGGCGGAAAGCTGGATCGGGGTCAGCGGGTTCTTGATTTCATGGGCG
>CANJOG010000269.1 GCA_947475475.1 Acetobacteraceae bacterium | reverse complement strand
GCTCGCCTTCGTGCTGGTGCTGATCGCCGATCAGGCCAGTAAATGGGCGATCCTGCATGTGGTCGGTCTGCCGTCCGTGCGGCAGATCGTGCTGCTGCCGGTGTTCAACCTGACCATGGTGTGGAACCAGGGCGTCACGTTTGGCCTGTTGCAGGGCAATGATGAGACCAGCCACCTGATTCTCGCCGCCGTGGCGCTGGCGGTGGTGGCCGCACTGACCATCTGGCTGCTGCGGGCGGAGAACCGGCTGGTCGCCTTTGCCCTCGGCGGGATTGCCGGCGGCGCCATAGGCAATGTGATCGACCGGCTGCGTTTCGGCGCGGTGGTCGATTTCCTGCATTTCCACATTGGCGACATCAATTGGTACGTCTTCAATGTTGCCGATGCCGCCATTGTCTGCGGGGTGGCGGCATTGGTGCTGGATAGTCTGCGGCGGAACAAGCAGGCCGTGCCCGGTGCATAGGCCTGTCGTTACGCCCGGCCGGGACATTGACCGCCTCCCGGTAACAACTCGCCATCGCGCCGCGCCAAACCTTGCGGCCCCCCCGTCATTCCCGGTAATGGACGCACCCATGAAGCACTCTCGCGCGCACGTCACCGCCCTGCTCGCCGCCACCGCCCTGCTCGCCCTCGCGGGCTGCGGCGGGGTGAGCGACGATTTGACCCGTACCTTCGGCCTGACCCGCGATGCGCCGGACGAGTTCCGCGTCACCACGCGCGCGCCGCTGTCCATGCCGCCGGATTACAGCCTGCGCCCGCCGCAGCCCGGCGCGACGCGGCCGCAGGAGGGTGGCCCGCGCCGCGAGGCCGAGGCCGCTCTGGTGCCGCAATCCACGCTGTCCGAGCGCGCTGGCAGCAGCCCTGGCCAGCAGGCTCTGGTCTCGGCCGCCGGCCCCACGGCGCCGGCGGATATCCGCACCCAGCTGGCCACCGAGTCGGCCGTGGTGGGAGACCGCTCGCTCACCGATCGCATCCTGTTCTGGCGCAAGCCGGACCAGAAGGAAATCATGGTCGATCCGGATCGCGAGCGTCAGCGTCTGCGGGAAAATTCGGCCCTTGGTGTCAGCCCGCGTGCCGGCGACACGCCGATCATCCAGCCGCGCCAGCGCAATTTCTGGGAACGGCTTGACAGCCTGTTCTAGCGCATGATGACCGAAGGTGGACTCACCGGAGGTCTGAATCATCCGCTCAAACAACAAAGCGAGAGCCTGATGAGTTTAAACCTGAACTCATCAGGCTCTAAGCGGCGCGCCCACGGCATTCTGGGCTTTTCCCCGTCTTGAGCTAGACTGGGCGGATGACCGATTCCGGCACTGCTCTGTCTGACGCCTGGGCACGTTTGCGCGATCTGGCCAGCCGGCCGGGTGGGGCGGATATCCGCGCCCTGTTCGGCGCCGATCCGGCCCGCGCCACGGCGTTTTCCGCCCGCCTCGACGATCTGACGTTGGATTTTTCCAAGACCGCGATCGATTCCGAAGCGCGCGCCGCCCTGTTTGCCCTTGCCCGCACCGCCGGGCTGGAGAGCTTCCGCCGGCGGCTCTTTGCCGGCGAGGCGGTCAATCTCACCGAGGGCCGCGCGGCCATGCATATGGCGCTGCGCTCGCCCGCCGATGCCGGTCTGCGCGCTGCCCTGCCCGGCGGGATCGACGATGCCTCGGGGCTTGCGGCCGCCGAGCGGGCGAAGATGCGCAATTTCGTCTATTCCGTGCATGAGGGCCGCATCCACGCCGCCGATGGCCGGCCTTTCGAGGTGGTGCTGAATATCGGCATTGGCGGCTCCGATCTTGGCCCCGTCATGGCAGCTGAGGCGCTGACCATGGGCGCCGGAGCGGTGCTCAAGCCTTATTTTCTCTCCAATGTGGACGGTGTGGCGCTTGCGGCACTTCGCCGCCAGATCGATCCGGCGCGCACATTGGTGCTGGTGGCGTCCAAAAGCTTCACCACCCAGGAGACGGCGGTGAACGCTCGGGCGGTGCGGGCATGGTTTGCCGAGTCGCTGGGCGAGGCAGCCATCGGCACGCATTTCGCGGCGCTGTCCACCAATCTCACGGCGACTGCCGCTTTCGGCATCCGCCCGGAACAGGTCTTTGGCTTCCGCGACTGGGTGGGCGGGCGCTACTCGGTCTGGTCCAGCGTCGGGTTGTCAGTGGCGCTGGCGGCGGGCTGGGAGGCATTTGCCGCCATGCTGGAGGGCGGCTGGGAGATGGATTGCCATTTCCGCGACGCGCCGTTTGAGCGGAACCTGCCGGTGCTGCTGGCCCTGGCCGGGATCTGGCACGTGAATGGCTGTCGCTATGGCAGCCAGGCGGTGCTCGCCTATGACGAGCGGCTGCGGCGCTTCCCGGCCTATCTCCAGCAGCTGGAAATGGAGAGCAATGGCAAGTCGGTCCGCCTCGATGGCGGTGCCGTGACCACCGAGACCTGCCCGGTGATTTTCGGTGAGCCGGGGACCAATGCGCAGCATTCCTTCATGCAGCTGATCCATCAGGGCACGCGGGTGGTGCCGGTGGATTTCATCCTCGCCGCTGAATGTGAGGATGGCCGGGCGGACGCGCATCGCATCCTCGCCGCCAATGCGCTGGCCCAGGCCGAGGCGCTGCTTGCTGGTAAGACCGAGGCCGAGGTGCGCGCCGAAATGGTGGCGTCCGGGGCTGATGCCGACACTATCGATACCATCGCCCCGCATCGTGTGTTTCCCGGCAACCGGCCATCCGTGATGCTGCTGTTCCGTCGGCTCGATGCGCGCACGCTGGGGCGGCTGGTCGCGCTGTATGAGCACAAGGTGGCGGTTCAGGGCGCCATCTGGGGCATCGATAGTTTTGACCAATGGGGGGTGGAACTGGGCAAGAAGCTCGCCGGGGCGTTGCTGCCCGAGCTGGAAGGGGCGGCGGCCAAGCCGCACGATCCATCGACCACTGCGCTAATCGCGCGGTTCCGCGAACTTGGCGGCTGACGCATGGGGCTGATTCGCCAGCTTCCGGAAACGCTCGTCAATCGTATCGCCGCTGGCGAGGTGATCGAGCGGCCGGCCGCGGCGGTGAAGGAACTGGTCGAGAATGCGCTGGATGCCGGGGCAGGGCGTATCACCGTTTCCATCACCGGTGGCGGGATCGAGCGGATCGAGGTGGCCGATGACGGCACCGGCATGGGGGCGGAGGACCTGGCACTGGCGGTGCAGCGGCATTGCACCTCCAAGCTGGCCGATGACCATCTGATCCGCATTTCCACGCTCGGTTTCCGGGGTGAGGCGCTGCCCTCCATTGGGGCGGCGGCACGGCTTGCCATTACCTCGCGTACAAGCCCGGGCCGCACCGCGACGGGCGAGCATGGCTGGACCATCTCCGTCGAGGGCGGCGCTGTCTCCGATGTTCGTCCCGCCGCCGCGTCCAAAGGCACGCTGGTGGTGGTGGCCGACCTGTTCTTCGCTACCCCGGCGCGGCGGAAATTCCTCAAGACGGCGCGGACCGAGAGCGAGCAATGCGAGCTCGCCATCCGTCGCCTCGCCCTGTCCGCCCCGCATGTTGCCTTCCGCCTGGAAGCCGATGGCGCGGTGCAATTCGACCTGCCCACGCAGGACCGCGCCGCCCGGGTTGCCGCCCTGCTCGGGCCGGAAGCCGCCGAGGCGCTGATCGAGGTGGAGGAAGAGCGCCACGGCATGCGCCTGAGCGGCTTTGCCTGCGCCCCGTCGGTCTCGCGCGCCACGGTGGCGGGGCAGCATCTGGTGGTGAATGGCCGCCCGGTGGCTGATTCGGTGCTGCGGACCGCCGTGCGCGTTGCCTATCGCGAGGTGATCGCCCATGGGCGGCATGCGCTGGTGGCGCTGTGGCTCGATCTGCCGGCGGAGGAGGTGGATGTGAACGTGCATCCGGCCAAGACCGAATTGCGTTTCCGTGATGCCAATGCAGTGCGCGGCCTGGTGATTGGCGCACTGGGGCGGGCGCTGGGACGTGGGGCGGGGCTCGCCGCGCCGTCACTGAGGGCCCATACGGGCCGCCAGTCCTTCCGTGCGCCGCCCATGGCGTTTGCCATCCCGGGGCCGTCCGCAGCATCTGGGTTGGCGGAAGCACGGCTCGATCTTGGCGCTCCCTCGGCGCGGC
>CANJOG010000268.1 GCA_947475475.1 Acetobacteraceae bacterium | reverse complement strand
TCAGCCCGTTCGGCGAGACCGTCACGCCATCGGGAAACACCGTGCTGTTGATGACCGCATAGGCATTGGCGATCGGATCGATATCGATCAGCCCGTGATTAGACGAGGCAATCAGATGCCCGTTCACCGGATTGCCCCACATGCCAAAATAGGCCGTGTCGCCGGCGGTCAGCAGCGTCATCGCCACCGTGCCATTGTCGTTCATCTTGTAGAACCGGCCGCCCAGCCCCTCCGCGCCATAGGCAACCCCGCCCGCCGTGGCCATGATCATGCCACCACCGGAGGGCGTGCCCACCGAACTCAGCGCATTGCCGATCGTCTGGTTATCGACATCGCTGAAGACATGGACCTGCCCGGTCTGGTTGTTCGGCGCCAGCATATTGCCGTTGCTGGCGACGCCGACACTGACAAACCCGTATTGCGAGGCGCTCCAGCCGTAATCATAGCCACCCAGAAATGTGCTCAGGCCAAAACCGAGCGAACTTCCGGTCCCGGTGAGTGAATAGGTATTGGCCGAGGCCGATTGCCCGGCCGCCAGGCCGATAGCGGCAGCCCCCGCCAAGAGCACGACACGTGCTAAACGTCGCATGAAAGTATCCCCCCGGATTTTAACTGGAGCCTAGGACAAAATGGTTAGTCCGGGCCAGAAGAATTCGCCGCCTCGCCTTGTCTTTTGGCCGCCCAGTTCCCCGGCGCGGCCGGTCCTGATACATCCGCGACGTGGACCTCTCCCCGCCCCTCTCTGGGCCGGACCGCGCGTCGCTGCGCCGGCTCTGGACCTATCTCTGGCCGGGCCAGCGCGCGCGCCTTGGCGGCCTTGCTCTGGTCAATCTGGTCATCGCAGGCGTCACCACCCTGTATCCGCTGGTGATCGACCGCGCCTTTTCGCTATTTGCCGCACGCGACCCCGCCATCGTCTGGCAGGTGCCGCTGGCCGTGCTCGCCATCGTCACGGTCAAGGGCGGCGCCTGGTACGCCCAATCCGTACTCACCCAGTCTATCGCGCTCCGCGCCGCCCAACGGATGCAGGAAGCGATGTTCGCCAAGCTCGCGCACGCCGACCTCGCCCGCATGGAGCGCGAGCCGCCAGCCGCACTCGCCGCCCATTTCACCTCGGACACGCTGGTAATGCGCGACGGCATTGCCCGCGTGCTCAATGCCCAGGCCGACGTGCTGACCATCATCGGTCTGGTCGCCACCATGATTCATCTGGACTGGGTGATGTCGCTGGTCGCGCTGCTGGTCTATCCGCTCGCCATCGCCCCGCTGGAGAAAATCGGCCGGCGCATCCGCAAGGCCTCCTACAATCTCCAAGACATCACAGCCGCAACCGCCGCGCGGCTGACCGAAATCTTTGCCCAGATACGGGTGGTGCAGACCTACCGGCTCGAAGCCACGATGAGCGCGCGCGCAGAGACCGCCTTCGACGATCTCTACCGCGCCAATGCCCGCGTGGTGCGCCGGCGCAACCGGGCCGAACCGATCATGGAAGTGCTGGGCGGGGCAGCCGTCGCCGGCATTATCGGCTTTGCCGGCTACCGTTCCGCCATCGGCACGGGCAGCCTCGGCGCCTTCACCGGCTTCGTCACCGCCCTGCTGATCGCCGCCGGCCCCGCCCGCGCCCTGGGCACACTCTCAGCCGCCGTGAATCAGGGCAAAGCCGCCCTCTCCCGCATCGTCACCGTGCTCGACGAAGCGCCACGCATCCTCCCCGGCACATCCAACGCTTTGCCCGCCCAGGCCGGGCTGTCCGTCGAATTCCGCGATGTCCGCCTCGCCTACGCCGATGGCCGCGCCGGCCTCGCTGGCCTCAGCCTCACCATCCCCGCCGGCAGTACCGCCGGCCTCGCCGGTGCCTCAGGCTCGGGCAAGACCACCGCCCTCTCGCTCATCCCACGCTTCTATGACGCGAACGCCGGCCAGGTGCTGATCGGCGGCCACGACGTGCGCGACTTCTCGCTCACCGCCTTGCGCGACATGATCGCCTGGGTCGGGGAAGACTCCATCCTGTTCGACGAAACCATCGCCGAAAACGTCGCCCGTGGCCGCCCCGGCGCCGCACCCGCCGAGATCGAAGCAGCCCTCCGCGCCGCCGCCGCTTGGGATTTCGTCCAGTCCCTGCCACAGGGATTGCAAACCCGCGCCGGCACCTCCGGCCGCCTGCTCTCCGGCGGCCAGCGCCAGCGCATCGCCCTTGCCCGCGCCATCATCAAGGACGCGCCCATCCTGCTGCTCGACGAAGCCACCAGCGCACTCGACGCCGAAAGCGAAGCCGCCATCCACGCGGCACTCATCGCCCAGCAACACCGACGCACCATCATCATGACCGCCCATCGCCTCGCCACCATCCGCCACGCCGATCTCATCGCCGTGCTCGACCAAGGCAGCGTCATCGAAACCGGCACCCACACCAGCCTGCTCGCCAGCAACGGCGCCTATGCGAGACTGGCCGCGGCTCAGGGGTAAGGAAGGCCGGGGCTTTGCCCCAGACCCCACCAGAGGCTCTGCCTCTGGACTCCGCCGGGGGACAGTGTCCCCCGGACCCGCCATGAGTCTGCGGTCTGAATGAAAATGGGGGCATCTCGGACCGAACGCCCGGTCTAGGATGCCCCCATTTTCATTCAGACCACTAACTGACGCCGGTCCAGGGGTCGCCTGACCCCTGGTGGGGTGCAGGGGCAAAGCCCCTGCCGGGTCCAGGGCAGCGCCCTGGTCTTCCCTCGCCCTCAGCCGCCGGACCGGCTCACATGGGCGATGATGTCGTTGGGCCAGATCCAGTCATCGGTGATGACGGGTGGGGTTTGGAGTTCGGGTTTGATTTTGTCGGTGCCGATGATTTTGTCGACGGTCTGGTGCCAGTAGTAGATGCGGGCTTCCTGGTAGGAGAGTGGGACGGAGCGGAAGCCGTAGGATTCAACCGATTTCTGGATCCAGTTGCCGAATTGCGTGTCTTCTTCGAGCACGGACTGGAAATTGCGGATGTAATGGTCCCAGCCGGGAGAGACTTCGTCGTCGCCCCAGTTGGTGCCAAAGAACCAGACTTCAAAGCGGGTCTTGCGAATGCCGTTGGGCCAGAACAGCAGGACCGGGAATCCGAAATTGGAGAGCGGCGAGACCCAGTTCGGGATCATGTTGTAGGACTGGATGCCGGTGCGGGCGATTTCGTTGATGTTCTCCATCAGCGGGAAGGCATGTCCACCGCCCCGCGCCGCGGTTCGAAGCGTGTCCACACGATTGGGCGCCAGCATACGTCCGTGGCCCCCAGGGAAGAAGCTGTTCACATTGCGGTTGGAATCGAGCAACGGGTCCACCGTCGTGGGGTGGATGGATTTGACGTGGTAGATTTCGAGATTCGCCTCCATGGCGATCTTCCAGTTACAATCGAGGTCAACGACATAGCGTTTGACCAGGCGCACGCTGTCGAAATTGAATTCCTTCATCTCTTCCGCGACCTGGCCCATGTAGTCGCTGAGCGGCGGCGCATTGTCGTCGAAATTGACGAAGACGAAGCGGCCGAAGCGTTCGCAGCGGATCTTCAGCAGCGAACGACAGGAGAAATCGAGATCAGCAAAATCCTGTGGCTCACGCACGCCGACCAGTGCGCCTTCATCGTCGAACGCCCAGCCGTGATAGCCGCAGAGCAGGCGCCGGCGCTTGCCAAACTCCTCACGCACGACAGGCGCGCCGCGATGGGTGCAGGTGTTGTAGAAGGCGTTCACCTCGCCCGAGCGGGCATGGATGAGCACGACGGGCTGGCCGGCCATTTCCCAGAGCTTGAAGCTGCCGGGCTCGGGGATTTCGTCCATGTGGGCGGCGAAGAGCCAGGTCTTACGGAATAGCTCCTGACGCTCCAGCTCGAAGAACTCCAGGTCGATATACCGCCCGGCATGCAGGTCCGGCAGGTGTGGAAAATCCGGCGGCGGCGCGTTGCGCTGCGCCTCGTAATCCATCGCGCGTTTGACGGCCTCGACCTGAATGTGACTCATCGCTGCTTCTCCGGTTTGGTCTCCCAGGTGCGGAAATTAGATTCAGTGAGTGCTGGGCGCATTGACAAGCACGCTTGACTGTTTTTTGGGGTGGCGCCACAGTTGGCCCAAATATTCGGAGCG
>CANJOG010000267.1 GCA_947475475.1 Acetobacteraceae bacterium | reverse complement strand
GATTGCTGCCGCCGTGCTAGCAACGGGCGGCGCCATTTCCAGAACGCGCATGTTTGCCCTGATCCGCGATGGCGAGATTGACGCCCGTAAGGTCGGACGCCGAACGGTGATCCTGGCCGATTCCTTGCGGGACTCTCTCGCTCGCCAGCCGCGCGCCGCTGCTTAACGAAAAACCGCCAGCCCCATGCGGAGCCGGCGGCGGAGCGTGTGTAGGCGCGGAACGCCAGAAATATACTCGATCTCCTCACCATCTTCCAGCATGGGCGGCTTTCCTCTGTAGGAGAACGCCATGACTGCATTCAGGCTCACTGACGAAATCGCCCGGCTGCATATGCTGCCTGGCACGCCGTTCCCCTTCGTTATCGCAGTGACGCCATGACCGCGTATCGGTTGGATTTCCCCGCCATCAACGCCGCCGCGCTGCATGGCCTGCCCGCATTGCTCGCCCGCTGGCTGCCAGAAGGGCGGGTTGAAGGTACGGAGTATGTCGCGCGTAATCCGCGCCGTGCGGATCGACACGCGGGATCGTTCAAAGTCAATTTGCGGTCCGGCAGATGGGCGGACTTCGCCACCGGGGATCGTGGCGCTGATCCAGTCAGCCTCACGGCATATTTGTTCGGATTGTCGCAAGGCGACGCCGCCGAGCGGCTGGCGGGCATGTTTGGATTGATAGAGACAGGGGGCCGTAAGCATGGATGACGTGCGAGGCGCCTTTGCGCCGATCACCGCCGAGGAAATCGACAGCACTACATTGCGCACAGGAGCACACAAGGCGGGCAGCGCCGAGGTTTGGGAGCCGATCTGTCCCGCACCGATGGAACCGCCCTCGCTGGCTGATCTGCCGACCTGGAAGGAAGTCAAACCATCGGCCGTATGGGTCTATCGTGACGCGGCCGGCGCGCCGATGTTTGCCGTGGTCAGGGTGAACTTGCCCGATGGCGGAAAGGAAACCCCGCCGCTCACCTATGGCCGGCGCCGATGGACGACAGCGCGCGGCGAGGTGTGGGACCGCACTGGCTGGCACTTCAAGAAGCCGAAAGGCGCGTTGCCGCTCTATGGCTTGGATCGTCTGGCGCAGCATGACAACGCGTATGTGATCGTAACCGAAGGCGAGAAGAAAGCCGATGCCGCCGGGCTGCTGTTCCCCGGCTGGGTCGGCATCACCTCGCAAGGCGGCAGCAACGCGGCAACCAAATCCGATTGGTCTGCATTGTCTGGCCGGCACGTTGTCATCTGGCCCGATCACGACAAACCGGGTGGGGATTTTGCCGATGACGTGGCCCGCTTACTCGATGAAGCCGCCGCCGCATCGGTGCGCGTGGTCGAGGTGCCGGCGACTTGGCCCGAGCGATGGGATGTTGCCGACGATCTGCCCGAGGGCGTGACCGTCGATCATCTCAAGAGCATGATCGCAAGCGCCAAGCCGGCAAACCGGATTGCCCTGCCTGCCGGGTTTTCGATGACCGGGCGCGGCTTGTATTTCCAGCCGCCGGCAAAGGGCGAGGATATGCCGGCACCGATCTGGGTATGCGCGCCATTCTCAATCGTCGGCATGGCCGAGGATGGAAACGGGCACGGCTGGGGGCTGGTGCTGCGTTGGACCGATCAGGGCGGTTACGCCCATCAATGGTGCCTGCCGAATCGTATGCTGCATGAGCCGAACAATCAGGTCATGCAGCAACTAGCCGATGCCGGCTTGACCTGCTCAGTGGACGGCAAGCGCCACCTCTACCGCTGCCTGTGTGCCATCAAAGCCGAGCGGCGTTTGCGGAGCGTATCGCGCGGCGGCTGGCATGACGGCGACGGTGGCCCGGTGTTTATCCTGGCGGACGGCAAGGCGTTTGGCCCTGGCGCCCGCAGGGTGATCCTGCAACGCGACACGGCCGGCGGCGGTGAGCGCGTGCGGGCTGCCGGCACTCTGGCGGACTGGAAGCGAGAGGTCGCGGCCTACGCGGTCGGCGATGACCGGGTGGCGTTTTTTGTCTGTGCTTCGCTGGCCGCGCCGTTGCTGGAACTGGCCAACATACAGTCTGGCGGCTTTCACCTGTTCGGTGGATCGAGCACTGGCAAGACAACGGCGGCCCGAGCGGCGGCGAGCGTGTGGGGCAAGGCGGCGACGGATGGACAGGTGCGCACATGGCGCGCCACCGCAAACGGGTTGGAAGGCATCGCAGAGGAAGCCTGTGACCTGCCGCTGATCCTGGATGAAATCAGCCAAGCCGATGCGCGAGAGGTTGCCGAAGTGATCTACATGATCGGCAACGAAGGTGGAAAACAGCGGTCGAATCGTGACGGCGCGGCGCGTCGGGTGCGCACATGGCGGACGATGTTCCTCTCTACCGGCGAAATCACGGTGGCGGCGAAAATGGGCGAGGCCGGGAAGCGTGTGACGGCCGGCGCCGAAGTGCGATGCGCGGAACTACCAGCCGATGCCGGCGCGGGGCTGGGCGTGTTCCAAACTCTGCATGGCAAAGCGGACGGCGCAGCACTGGCGGCGCACCTCACCAGGGCAACGCAATCGCACTTCGGCACGGCTGGGCGGGCGTTTCTGAGCCGTCTGGCGGCAGAGCGTGCCGAGGATGCGGCTGGGCTGGTCAACGCCATACACGACGTTCTGACGGGCTTTTCCCGCATGGTGCCTGACCATGCGGCCGGACAGGTCGGCCGGGTTGCTGATCGCTTCGCCCTGGCGGCGGCTGCCGGGGAACTGGCGATTGAGTGGGGCATCCTGCCTTGGCCCGAGGGCGAAGCGATGCGGGCGGCCGAAGCCTGTTTCTCGGCATGGCTGGCCGAACGCGGCGGCGGCGGCGCTGCCGAGGATTCCGCTGCTTTGTCGCAAGTGCGGGCGTTCATCGAGGCACATGGCGACTCCCGCTTCGTCCCTATTCGGAATGGGGCTAGCGGCTGGGAGTTTGTGCAGACCGAAGCCACCCGGACAATCAACCGCGCGGGCTGGCGGCGCCCGTCTGACAGCGGCGGCCTTGAATACCTGATCCTGCCCGAAGCCTGGAAAAGCGAGGTCTGCAAGGGGCTGGACTACAAGCGGGTTGCCGGAATGTGCGCGGATGGCGGCTTCCTGAAATTGGACACGGCCGGCAGGCGGCAACGATCTGAGCGGATACCAGGACAGGGCAAGATCCGGGTCTATGTTCTGAACGGTGCAATCCTGGCCGATGTCGGCGCCGACGATGGCGCTTGATCGGTTCCGTGAACGGGCGGCGGCCTATGCCACCCTAACCGCGCCGGAAAGCCGGGACGGTGGAACACCTGGAACACCTGCCGAAAAGCGAGGTGTTCCAGCGTCCACACCTGAAATACCGCAGATTTCAGCCCCTATTGTCGGGGTGGAACACCTGGAGCACCTGGAACACGGCAAAACGGGTGAAGATGGAGAGGATCAGCGATTCCTGGCGCCGGATGATGCTGACGAACGGGCAGCAATCAAGGCCGAGCCGACTTTGCCGCCACCGGGCAGCGCGGAACGGGCGAGGCTCGATCACCTGCATCAGGCATCACTCACCAGCTACGTGAGGGCGGCAATGATGCGTCCGAGGTGCTGGACTGGTCCGACTTCCCTGCCGTCGATGGGGTGCTTCTGTTCCACCTGTCACGGTCAACGATGGTGGGCTGATCGGCAGGGGTGGCGGTGCTGGACCTGCTATCCGCCCGGTAGAGGTGAGGCGGTGCGGAGAATGGCGACGTAATGCGACGACGCTTGGCAACCGACGCCCGCGTATGGGTTAGCAATTCGGGTTGTCTATTCGCTCTCTTTGGACGCTGAAAGCGATTCACGCCGTAAATTTGAAATGTCGAAGTTTACGGTATTTTGGCCGGCTTCGAGAGCGGTACTTTTGCTTCCATATCGCAGCCCTCTATAGCCAACACGCTTCCCTGAATTGCCCTGAATTAGCAATGACGCTCCCGTGCCTTTCTGAAAAACCGTGACACGATAAGGGTTAATAGCCATACCGTCCCCAACGATCCTTATTTTGTATCCTTTGTAGTCGATTTGCCACGAGGGAGCCGCCATCATCCACCAAATGCAACATGATTGAATTTATTAGATTGGATGATAGCCTATTCTTTCCGCTGTGCGCACATTCGGAGTTGGCGCTATCG
>CANJOG010000266.1 GCA_947475475.1 Acetobacteraceae bacterium | reverse complement strand
GCAAGATCTTTGTCGGCGAAAGGCGCATCGATAAACCCGGCGAGAGCCTGCCCGAGGACACCGTGCTCGAATTGCGCGGCGAGGGACTGCGCTGGGTCTCGCGCGGCGGGCTGAAGCTGGAACATGCGCTCAGCCATTTCGGCCTCTCACCGGAGGGCCGGACCTGTCTCGATGTCGGCGCCTCCACGGGTGGCTTCACCGATGTATTGCTCACCAATGGCGCAGCGCGCGTGCATGCGGTGGATGTCGGCTATGGCCAACTCGCCTGGAAATTGCGGCAGGATTCACGCGTGGTTCTGCATGAACGGGTGAATGCCCGCCACCTGACACAAGAGATGATCCCCGATCCGATCGGCGCGCTGGTGTGCGACGCGAGCTTCATCAGCCTGATGACGGTGCTGCCCGCCGGCTTGGCACTCTGCGCCCCCGGCGCCTGGGCAGTGGCGCTGATCAAGCCGCAATTCGAAGCCGGGCGCGAGAATATCGGCTCCAAGGGCGTGGTACGCGACCCCGCCATCCACACTATGGTCTGCGAAAGAATCGAGACCTGGTGGCGAAACTTGCCTGGCTGGACAGTGCGCGGCATCGAGCCGAGCCCCATCCTCGGCCCCGAAGGCAACCGCGAATTTCTCATCGCGGCCGACAGGATCGACGTCGCGTAAGGATTCGTAGGGTGGACTTCAGCCCACCATCTCACGATCAATTGACGCGGCGAGGGGTGGGCTGAAACCCACCCTACGAATCCCTACGCAATCGCCGCCTTCACCGCCGCCGCCACATAGTCCGCCTGCGCGTCGGTCAAATCCGGATGAATCGGCAGTGCCAGAATCCGCGTGCCGAGAGCCTCGGACACCGGCAGTGGCGCGCCATCATGCGCCTTGGCATAGGCGGGCTGATGATGCAGCGGCTTTGGATAATAGATCGCACTCGGCACGCCCTTATCCTTCAGCGCCGCCTGCACCGCATCGCGCTGCGCGCCGTCACGCAACAGGATCGCATAAATCGCCCAGGCGCTCATCGAATCCGGCACGCGCGCGGGAACGGTCACCACATCGGACAGCGCCGCATCATAGATGCGCGCAATCGCCTCGCGCCGCGCCAGCTCGCCCTCAAAGACCTCAAGCTTGGTCAGCAACACCGCCGCCTGGAGTGAATCCAGCCGCCCGTTCATGCCAATCCGCATCACGTCGTAGCGCGTGGTGCCTTCACCATGGCTGCGCAGGCTGCGGAACAACGCCGCGCGGTCCGCATCATCGGTCAGCAGCGCGCCGCCATCGCCATAGCCGCCGAGCGGCTTGGACGGAAAGAAACTGGTCGCCGTCGCCATCGCCGCGCGGCCAAGCTTGGCGCCATGAAGCGAGCCGCCAAAGCTCTGTGCGCAATCATCAAGCGTGAACAAACCCTCGCGCGCGGCAATCGCGTTCAGCGCCGGCCAGTCGGCCGGCTGGCCGAACAGATCCACACCGATCAGCGCGCGCGGACGCAATTTGCCGGCACGCTTCACATCGCCGATGCGGGCCTCCAGGCTGGCCGGATCGATCTGGAAAGTGCGCGGATCGACATCGACGAATATCGGCGTGGCCCCCAGCACCAGCGGCACCTCGGCGGTGGCGGTATAGGTAAAGGCCGGCAGGAACACCGCATCGCCCCGGCCGATCCCTTCAGCCATCAGGGCGATCTGCAGCGCGTCTGTCCCAGAACTCACCGCGACGCAATGCGCGGCACCGCAATAGGCAGCGAGCTTCTGTTCCAGCTCCGTCACTTCAGGACCGAGTACGAAGCCGCAATGCGCCAGAACCCGGTCGAGCCGATCGCGGAGCGCCGGGCCGAGCCGGATCTGCTGGGCCTTGAGGTCGAGGAACTGGATGGGAAGAATCTGGTCTGACATCGTGCCACTCATTGTCGCAATGCCTGCGCGATGCACCCCTGGGGCAACAGGGTCAAGTGCGGAGGCCTCGAAGCCTCAGTCGCCGGAGAAGCTGGCCTGGGGCGAAGCCTTGGTCGGTGCGAATTCGGGCACCATGCGGGCCAGGACCGCCAAGGCACCGCCCCGATTGCCCGCGCGGCAAGCAGTGGCGATTTCTTGCAGGGCCCGGCCCACGATCGCCGGGTCCGCCGTGCGGGGCACTGCCATCAGCAGGCCCTGATGTGAGGTCGGCACGGGGGGTTCGGTGCCGTGGAACATCTCCTCATGGAGCTTTTCCCCGGCGCGGAGCCCGGTGAAGCGGATCTGCACATCCTCCTCCGGCCGCAACCCGGCCAAGCGGATGATCTGGCGCGCCAGATCGACGATTTTCACCGGCTTGCCCATATCGAGAACGAAAATACCGCCTTCGGCCAGCGCCGATTCAGGAAGCCCGGCATCGCTGACCCCGGCCACGCTGGCTTGCAACACCAGCCCGACCGCTTCGCGGACCGTCATGAAATAGCGCTGCATATCAGGATGGGTGACGGTCAGCGGCCCACCCCGCGCCAGCTGGCGCAGGAACAGCGGCACGACGGAGCCAGTGCTGCCGAGAACATTACCGAAACGGACTGTCACGCAGCGCATCAAGGGCTGGCCCGCCTGGACCGCACGCCGCGCGGCGATATCGAGCGCCTGGCAATATTGCTCGGCCAGGCGCTTGGACGCGCCCATCACGCTGGTCGGATTGACGGCCTTGTCGGTAGAGATCAGGACCATCGCCAGCGCACCGGCGGCGCGCGCCGCATCGGCCACATTTTTGGTGCCGACCGCATTGGTCTGCAGCCCTTCCAACGGGTTCGATTCAACCAGCGGCACATGCTTCAGCGCCGCCGCATGGAAGACCAGCTCGGGCCGCGCCTCCATGATGATCGCCCGGATGCGCGCCTCGTCGCGGATATCGGCCACCAGGGCTCGGCGTGGCACAGCGGGATGCGCCTCGGAGAGTTCAAGATCGATCTGCCAGAGCGCGAATTCGCCATTATCGAGCAGGATCAGCATATCCGGCCCGAGGGCGGCCACCTGTTTGGCCAGTTCGCTGCCGATCGTGCCGCCAGCCCCGGTCACAAGAACCCGGCGCCCCTGGATCAGCCGCGCCATGCCATCGCGGTCGAGCGGCACCTGGGCGCGGTCCAGCAAATCCTCGGCCAGCAGCGGTTTGAGTTCGATGGCTGGGTTCTGCGTCGCTCGCGACTGCATGCCCCGGGACGCGGCTGGTCTAGCCGGGCTGGCGACTTCCTGCGTCGCCGGCTTCAACGTGGCAAGCGCGGTCGCCCGTAACAGGCCCAACTGGCGCCGCCCAGCCTCATCGAGCAATTTGTCGGTTGCCGCGGCACCAAGTGAATCCTCGACCAGCACCAGAGCGGAGGGCGAAGACCCCTCGGCCGCCAGGCGGTCCAGCGTGTCGCCCAGGGTGGAGAGATCACCCAGAATGGGCACGCCCTGGATCAGCCGCCCCACATTGGCCGAACCCACGGCGACCAGCCCGACCACCTTGTGGCGCGGCGGCTTCTCCGCCGAGGCGGCGCGCAGGAACAAATCGGCAGCATGGCCGGCACCGATCACCAGGACGCGTTCCGGCCCGGCGCCGGCGGCATGGCCGAACAGGCCGGTGCCACGCACCGCCCGGTAGAACACGCGCGGCGCGCCGAGCATGGCGACGAAGGAGAAGGCATGGGCGAGCGGAAAGCTCATCGATGGCAGGCTGATGCCCAGAATCGCCAGTGACCCGGAAAACAGCACCGCCGCGATCATGCTGGCACAGGTCAGCGCCACCAGATCCTGAATGCTGGCGAAACGCCAGAACTGACGCGCGAGGCGGAATGGGATCCCCGCTATCTGCAAGGCCACGACGCCACCGATGGCGTACCAAGGTTCGGCGTGCGGCAGGCTGTGCGAAAGTGCGATCCAAAGCGCAAGCGGCGTCGCGAGAGCGGCCATGCCACTATCGACAAGGAAATTGACGCAAATTCGTTTCGAAGGCGCGCGGAGTAACATCGCTTAAACCTATACCGCAGTTATCCAGCTTCCGTCAGTCACAGATTAGGCTGTGTGGACAGATTTAACCAGCATCAGCGCGCACGCGAAACTGATGATGGCTGAGTAGCTGATGTCGGTTTTTTCGCACCGCATGGCGACGCGTTTGAACCGCTTGAGCTTGCCGAT